>NZ_JBFBFU010000025.1:0-138103 GCF_040684355.1 Kitasatospora sp. NPDC091276
GGCGGTGAGGGAGGGGCGGCCGGTGTAGCCGCGGGCGAGTCCGGCGCCGGCGATGTAGAGCTCGCCTGCCACGCCGGCGGGTACGGGCTGCAAGGCGGTGTCGAGCACGTATGTCCGGGTGTTGGCCAGCGGGCGGCCGATCGGCACCACGTTCGGGACCGCCGAGGCGGTCGGCATCGGGAACTGGGTCGCGCACAGCGTCGTCTCGGTCGGCCCGTACAGTGCCCGCACCGCGATGCCCGGGACGGCCTCCAGCACCCGGCGGACGGCCGGGGCGGAGACGACGTCCCCACCGGTCAGCACCTCGCGCACGCCGGTGAAGATGCCCGGGTCCTCCTCCGCGATGACGCGGAACAGCCCGGCGGTGACGTGCACGTGGGTGAGCCCGTGCGCCCGGACCAGCTCGCGGATGGCGGAGGCGTCCAGGTCGCCCTGCGGTGCGACGACCACCTGGCCGCCGGAGAGCAGCGGCGCCCACAGTTCGTAGGTCGAGGCGTCGAAGGCGTGCGGGGCGTGGAAGAGCACCCGCAGCCCGTCGGGGTGGTGCCAGCACGGGTCCGTCGCGAGCTGCACCACGTCCCGGTGGGTGATGGCGATGCCCTTGGGCACCCCGGTGGATCCGGAGGTGAACATCACGTACGCGAGCTGCTCAGGGTGGAGCCCGGCGGGCTGGGCGCGCCGCCTGCGCGGGCCGTCGAACCAGCCCTCGGTGAGCGGCAGGACGGGGCAGGGGGCGTCGGCGGCCAGCGGGTGGCCCTGGTGGGCGGGATCGACCAGGACGAGCGCCGCCCGCGTCTCGGCGGTGATCTGCCGCAGCCGCTCGGCCGGGTGCCGGTCGTCCAGCGGGACGTAGGTGCCGCCGGCCTTGGCCACCGCCAGGATCGCCGTCACCAGGTCGGCGGAGCGGTCCATCAGGAGGACCACCGGGGTGTCGGCGCCGACGCCCGACTCGGCGAGGTGGGCGGCCAAGTGTTCTGCCCGGGAGTCGAGTTCGGCGTAGCTGAGCTGTTCGGTGCCGGTGATCAGGGCGGGGGCGTCGGGGGTGGCGGCGGCCTGGGCCTCGAACAGCTGCGGCAGGGTGGCCTCGGGCACCGGCGCGGTCGGTCCGTTCCAGCCGGTGAGCAGGTGCTCGCGTTCGGCGGGGTCGAGGATCTCGATGCTGCCGATCGGGGTGTCCGGGTCGGCGGTGACGGCGCGCAGGACGCGCAGCAGGCGCTCGGCGAGGGCGGTGGCGGTGGCGTGGTCGAAGAGGTCGGCCGCGTACTCGACCGCCACCGACAGGCCCGCCTGGGAGCCCTGTTCGGTGAAGCGGAAGGACAGGTCGAACTTGGCCACGTCCAGCTCGAAGGGGTGGTCCGCGCAGGCCAGG
The DNA here is from genome assembly GCF_040684355.1 of Kitasatospora sp. NPDC091276. Taxonomy (NCBI): domain Bacteria; kingdom Bacillati; phylum Actinomycetota; class Actinomycetes; order Kitasatosporales; family Streptomycetaceae; genus Kitasatospora; species Kitasatospora sp. NPDC091276. Next base: position 1,370 of record NZ_JBFBFU010000025.1, read on the forward strand.
TCGCCGAAGGCGGCGGGCACCGCCGGGCCGCTCTCCAGGGCGACGAGCGACTGGAAGAGGGGATGGCGGGTGGTGCGCGGGGGGTTGAGGTGTTCGACCAGGCGCTCGAAGGGGATGTCCTGGTGGTCGTAGGCGTCGAGGTCGGTGCGGCGGACGCGGTCCAGCAGTTCCCGGAAGGTGGGGTTGCCGGACGTGTCGGTGCGCAGCAGCAGGGTGTTGACGAAGAAGCCGACCAGGTCGTCGAGGGCTTCGTCGGTGCGGCCGGCGACGGGGGTGCCGAGCGGGAGGTCGGTGCCCGCGCCGAGGCGGGTGTAGAGGGTGGCGACGGCGGCTTGCAGGGCCATGAACAGGCTGGCGTTCTGCGTGCCGGCCAACTCGGCCAGGGCGGTGTGCAGTTCGGCGCCGACCTCGAACTCGGCGGAGCCGCCCCGGTGGCTGGGCGCGGTCGGGCGTGGCCGGTCGTAGGGGAGCGCCAGCTCCTCCGGGAGGCCGGACAACGCCTGCTGCCAGTGGGCGAGTTGTTCGGTGAGCAGGGTGGTGGGTTGTTGCGGGGTGCCGAGGAGTTCGTGTTGCCAGAGGGCGTAGTCGGCGTACTGCACCGGCAGCGGCTCCCACTGCGGTGCGGCGCCGGCCAGCCGGGCCTGGTACGCGGTGGCGAGGTCGCGCAGGAGCGGGGCGACGGACCAGCCGTCGGTGGCGATGTGGTGCATCAGGACGAGCAGGACGTGCTCGTCGTGCGGGAGGGAGAACAGCGTGGCGCGGACGGGCAGGTCGTGGGCGAGGTCGAAGACCTCCCCGCCGGCCTCGGCCAGGGCGGCCCGGAGCGCCTCCTCGGTGGCCACGGGTATGGCCCGCAGGATCGACTCGGGGGCCTCGGCGACCAGTTGGTGCGGCTGGCCGTCGGTGGTCGGGAAGACGGTGCGCAGCACCTCGTGTCGGGCCACCACGTCCCGCAGCGCGCCTTCCAGCGCGGTGCGGTCGAGGGTGCCGGTCAGCCGGAGGGCGACGGGGGTGTTGTAGAGCGCGCTCGGGCCCTCGAACTGCTCGATGAACCAGAGGCGTTGCTGCGCGGAGGACAGCGGGACGCGCTCCGGCCGGGTGGTGGGCCGCAGGGACGGGCGGGCCGCGCCGGAGGCGGGCAGGGCGGCGGCCAGGGCGGCCACCGTCGGGTGGTCGAAGAGCGCGCGGATCGGCAGCTCCGTGCCGAGGGCGGCGCGGACGCGGCTGACCAGCTTGGTGGCGAGCAGCGAGTGGCCGCCCAGGTCGAAGAAGCTGTCGTCGATGCCGACCGAGGCCAGTCCGAGGACCTCGGCGAAGAGCGTGCAGAGCGCCTGCTCGGTGCCGGTGCGCGGGGCCCGGCCGGCGGCGGCGCCGCTGTAGTCGGGGGCGGGCAGGGCGCGGCGGTCGACCTTGCCGTTGGGGGTGACGGGCAGCGCGTCGAGGGCGACGATCGCGGCGGGCACCATGTAGCCGGGCAGGCGGTCGGTGACGAAGGCGCGCAGTTCGTCGGGCCGGACGGGGCCCGTGACGTAGGCGACCAGGCGCTTGTCGCCCGGCTGGTCCTGGCGGACCATGGCGACGGCCTGGCCGACGGCCGGGTGGGCGGTGAACGCGGCCTCCACCTCGCCGAGTTCGATCCGGAAGCCGCGCAGCTTGACCTGGTCGTCGGCGCGGCCGACGAACTCCAGTTCGCCCGTGGTGGTCCAGCGCACCACGTCGCCGGTGCGGTACATCCGGCCGCCGGGCTCGCCGAAGGGGCAGGCCACGAAGCGCTCGGCGGTCAGGCCGGCGCGGCCGACGTAGCCCCGGGCCAGCCCGGCGCCCGCGACGTACAGCTCACCGGCGACGCCGACGGGGACCGGGCGCAGTCCGGCGTCCAACGCGTACACCCGGGTGTTGGGCAGCGGCCGCCCGATCGGTACGGCGGCCGGCACCTCGGCGGCGGTGGCCATCGGGTGGCGGGTCGCGAAGGTGGTCGTCTCCGTCGGCCCGTAGCCGTTCACCACCCGCAGGCCGGGGCAGTGCTCCAGCACCCGCCGGATGGCGGCCGGCGAGACGATGTCCCCGCCCGTCCACACCTCGCGCAGCCCGGCGAAGGTCTCCGGGGCCTCGGCGGCCAGCACGTTGAAGAGCCCGACCGTCATCCAGGCGGCGCCGACCCGCCCCCGGCCGATCGCGGTCGCCAGCTCGGCGACGCCGAGCCGCCCGGCCGGGGCGACCACCACGCGGCCGCCCGAGAGCAGTGGCACCCAGAGCTCGTAGGTGGAGGCGTCGAAGGCGACGGGGGAGTGCAGCAGGACGCGCTCGTGGCCGCCGCCCGCGAACGCCCCGCCGAGCGCGAGGTCCACCACGGACCGGTGGGTGACGCCGATGCCCTTGGGCACGCCGGTCGAGCCGGAGGTGTGCATCACGTACGCCAACTGGTCCGCGCTCAGAGGGAGTCCGAGGTTCCCGGCGGTCTCGTCGCCCTCGGGGTCGAGTACGTCCGAGGGATCGAGCACCTCCAGCCCGGCCAGCGCGGGGTGCGCCCGGTGGGCGGTGTCGGCCAGCACCAGCCGGGCCCCGGAGTCCGCGAGGACGGCCCGCAGGCGCTCGGCCGGCTGCGCGCCGTCCAGCGGCACGAAGGCGCCGCCGGCCTTGAGTACGGCCAGGATCGCCACCACCAGGGCGGCCGAGCGCTCCATCAGCAGTGCGACGGGAGTCTCCGGGCGGACCCCGGCCTCGACCAGCCGCACCGCCGACCCGTTGGCCCGTGCGTTGAGTTCGGCGTAGGTCAGCTCGACGTCGCCGGCCGTGAGCGCGACCGCGTCGGGCGTCGCGGCGGCCCGCGCCTCGAACAGCTCGGGCAGCGCGGCCTCCGGCAGCGGCGCGGTGGCGCCGGTCCCGCCGGTCAGCAGCCGTTCGCGCTCCTCCTCGGTCAACACCTGGACGGTGCCGACGAGTTCGGCCGGGTCGGCGACGATCCGGTCGAGCAGGGCGAGGAAGCGGTCCAGCAGGGTGCGCGCCTCGGCGGGGGTGAAGGCGTCGGGCCGGTGGTCCAGGCGCAGTTGGAGGCCGTCGCCCGGGGTGAGGGCCAGCAGCAGCGGGTAGTGCGCGCTGTCGACGTCCTCGACCAGGGTGACGTGGGTGGCGCCGCTCGGGTCGGCCTCGTCCAGGGCGGACGGGTCCGGGTAGTTGCCGTACACCGTGACGGTGTCGAACAGGCTTCCCAATCCGGCGAGTTGCTGGATCTCGGTGAGGCTGAGGTGCTGGTGGTCCAGCAGCGCGGACTGCTCGTGCTGGAGGCGCAGCAGCAGCTGCCCCCAGCTCTCGGCCGGGTCGAGGGTGACGCGCACCGGCACGGTGTTGATGAGCAGGCCCACCATCCGCTCCACGCCCGGCAGGTCGTGCGGCCGGCCGGAGACGGTGGTGCCGAAGAGCACGTCCTCGCGCCCGGTGAGCCGGGCCAGCAGCACGCCCCAGGCGGCCTGGACGAGGGTGTTGAGGGTGACGCCGTAGCGGCGGGCGGTGCGGGCCAGCGCCTCGGTGGCCGCCGGGGTGAGGCCGGTGTGCAGGCGCAGCGGCAGCTGCGGGGCGGCGGCCGAGCGGCCGGGGGCCAGCAGGGTGGGCTCGTCGGCGCCCGCCAGGGCCCGGGCCCAGGCGGCGCGGGCGGCGGCGCCGTCGCGCCGGGTGAGCCAGCGCAGGTACTCGCGGTAGGGGGCGGCCGGGGGCATCGGCTGCTGGAAGTACAGGCCCCACAGCTCCTCGGCGAACAGCGGGGTGGACCAGCCGTCGAGCAGGATGTGGTGCGCGGCGGCGATCAGCTGGTGGCGCCCGGGGGCGAGGGTGAGCAGGGTGTAGCGCAGCAGCGGCGGCCGGGCGAGGTCGAAGCGGCGGCCGTACTCGGCGGCGGCGATCCGCGCGGCCTCGGCCCGCGGGTCGGCGTGCGCCGTCAGATCGAGGACGGTGAAGGGCAGTTCGACGCCGTCCGGCACGGCCTGCACGGGCGGGCCGTCGGGGCGCTGGTGGAAGCCCGCCTTGAGGTTCGGGTGGCGCAGCAGCAGCGCCTCGGCGGCGGCGCGCAGCCGGTCGGCGTCCACCGGGCCGGTGAGGTCGAAGGTGCAGACGGAGGTGTAGACGTCGGCGCCGTCGGTGTCGTACGCCGCGTGGAAGGCCATGCCCTGCTGGAGCGGCGAGGTGGGCCAGACGTCCACCAGGCGGGCGGGGGCGTGGTGTTCGGCCAGCTGGTCCACGTCGGACTGGCCGAGCGTGACGAGCGGGAAGTCGGAGGGGGTGTGTCCGCCCGCGTCCGGCCGGTCGGCGTGCTCGGCGAGCGCGCGCAGCGCGGTGAACCACGCCTCGGCGAGCGCGGCCACCCGCTCCTCGGCGAGCAGCCCGGTGGCGTAGGACCACTGGGCGACCAGCAGCGGGCCCTGCGGGGTGTCGACGGTGGTGGCGTCCAGGCCGAGCACCCGGCCGAGCGCGAGGCCGGTCGCGGCACCCTCGCTCATCGCCTCGGTGCCGGCGAGCACGTCCTCGGCGGTGACGCCCTCCGGCGCGAAGCGGCCCAGGTAGTTGAACTCGACCTGCGGATCGGCGTACCCCTCCAGCACGGCGGCGGTGGCCGGGTTGAGGTGGCGCAGCAGGCCGTAGCCGATGCCGTTGTCCGGGACGGCGCGCAGCTGCTCCTTGACCCGGCCGAGGGCCCGGCCGAGCCCGGGGCCGGCGGCGGTGACCTCGGACCAGGGCAGCGCCCCGGGGGCGAGCCGGACGGGGTAGAGGGAGGTGAACCAGCCGGCGGTGCGGTGCAGGTCGACGCCGTCGACGATCTCCTCGCGGCCGTGGCCCTCCGCGGTCACCAGTACGGCGCCGTCCGGACCGGTGGTCGCCTCGCCGCGCCAGTGGCCGAGGGCGAGCGCCAGCGCGGTGAGCAGCACGTCGTTGACCTGCGCGTGGTAGGCGGCCGTGACCCGGGTCAGCAGCGCCTGGGTGGTCTCGGCGGGCAGCACGAGCCGCAGGACGCCCTCGGTGGCGTAGGTGTCCCGGGCCGGGTCGAGCGGGCGCGCGCCGAGCAGCGGGTCCGGGGTGGCCAGGGCGGCCTCCCAGAGCGGGAGTTCGGCGGCCCGGCGGTCGGTCCCGGCCTCGGCGGTGAGCCGCTGCGCCCAGCGGCGGAAGGAGGTGGGCACCGGCGCCAGCGCCACGGCCCGGCCCTCGCGGACGGCGGCGAGCGCGGCGAGCAGGTCCTCCTCGACGATGCGCCAGGTGACGCCGTCCACCGCCAGGTGGTGGATCACGAGCAGGAGCTGCGGGGGCAGGCCCGGCCCGGCGTCGAACCGGACGGCCTGGAGCATCCGGCCGTCCTCGGGCGAGAGGCGCTCGCGGGCGGCCTCGGTCTCGGCGCGCAGCGCCTGCTCGGTGGCCGGGCCCGCGACGTGCCGCAGCGCGGCCTCGGCGGGGACGGCGCCGGGGGCGGGGACGTGCAGCGTCCAGGGGCGCTCGGCGAGCGGGGAGGTGCGGGCGCGGAAGACGTCGTGGTGGTCGAGCAGCGCCTGGAGGGCCGTGGCCACGTGCTCGGGCCCGCTCCCGGCGGGGAGGGTGAGCAGGGTGGACTGGTAGAAGCTCTCGACGGCGCCGTGCTGCGCGGCCAGCCAGTGCACGATGGGCGTCGGCGGCACCTCGCCGAGGCCGGCCCCGGCGGGTTCGGCGACGACCGGCCCCTCCAGCGGTCGGGCGATCCGGGCCAGTGCCTCGACGGTCGGCGAGAGGAACACCTCGCGGGGGGTGAGCTGCAGCCCGGCGTGCCGGGCCCGGGAGACGAGCCGGATGGCCACGATGGAGTCCCCGCCGAGCTCGAAGAAGGAGTCCGTGACGCCCACCGCGGGCAGGCCCAGCACCTCGGCGAAGAGGCGGGCGAGGGCGTGCTCCAGCTCCCCGGCGGGGGCCCGGCCGCCCTCCTCGGCGGCGGCGAAGACCGGCGCGGGCAGGGCGCGCTTGTCCACCTTGCCGTTGGGCGTGAGCGGCAGCCGGTCGAGCACCACGACGGTGGGCACCATGTGGTCGGGCAGCCGCTCGGCGCAGTACGCGCGCAGCTCGGCCGGGTCGGCGGCGCCGACGGTGTAGCCGACCAGGCGGCGCTCGCCCGGGCGGTCCTCGCGGACCAGCACCACGGCCTGGCGCACCTCGGGGTGGGCGGAGAGGGCCTGCTCGACCTCGCCGAGCTCCACCCGGAAGCCGCGGATCTTCACCTGGTCGTCGGCCCGGCCGACGAAGTCCAGCTGCCCGTCCGGCCGTTGGCTGCCGAGGTCGCCGGTGCGGTACATCCGGTCGCCGGGCTCGCCGAAGGGGCAGGCGACGAAGCGCTCGGCGGTCAGGCCGGGGCGCCCGAGGTAGCCCCGGGCCAGGTGCGGGCCGGAGACGTACAGCTCGCCCACGGTGCCCGGCTCGACCGGGCGCAGCCGCTCGTCCAGCACGTGGATGCGCACGTCCTGGCAGGGGCGGCCGATCGGGGGCTGCTCCTCGCCGGTGAGCGGCTCGCTCATCGTGACGATGACGGTGGTCTCGGTCGGCCCGTAGCTGTTGAGCATCAGGCGGTCGCGGCCGCAGCGGGCGGCCAGTTCGCGCGGGATGGCCTCGCCGCCGCCGATCAGGGTGCGCAGGGAGGGCAGCGGCACGTCCGGCAGGGTGGCCGCCATCGCGGTGGCGATGTCGGCGTGGGTGACGCCGTACTGCTCGATCAGCGCGGCCAGCGGCTCGCCGACCAGCTGGCTCTGCTCGCGGGGGAGCACCAGGGCGGCGCCGGTGGAGAGCGCCACGGCCAGGTCGGAGACGGAGACGTCGAAGCTGAGCGAGGCGGCCTGGAGCACCCGGCTGCCGGGGCCGACCCCGGTGGCGGCGACCTGCGTGTCGATCATGCTGGGCAGCCCGGTGTGGGTGACGGCCACGCCCTTGGGCACTCCGGTGGAGCCGGAGGTGTAGATCACGTACGCGGTGTTCCCGGCGCTCAGCGGCCGCACCCGCTCGGCGGCCGTGAAGGGGGTGCCGGGCCGGGCGGCCAGCTCGGCGAGGTGCCCGGGGGAGTCGAGCAGCAGCCGGGGGGCGCCGGTCTCGGGCAACTGGGCGGCGGCCTCGGCGGTGGTGAGCACCAGGGCGGCGCGGGAGTCGGTCAGCATGTGGCGCAGCCGCTCGGCGGGGTAGGCCGGGTCGGCGGGCAGCCAGGCGGCGCCGGTCTTGGCCACGGCGAGGATCGCGGCGACGGCCTCGGGGGACTTCGGCAGGGCGAGCGCGACGATGTCCTCGGTGCCCAGGCCGCGGGCCGCGAGCACCCGGGCCAGCCGGTTGGCGCGGGCGTCCAGCTCGGCGTACGTGAGGGTGGTGCCCTCGGCGTACAGGGCGGGGGCCTGCGGGGTGCGGGACGTCTGGGCGTCGACCAGCGCGGTCAGGGTCGGCCGCCGGTCGGCTCTGTGCGTCTGCTGGACCCCGGACATGTGACTCTCTCCCTCGTACGGCTGGCCCCCGCGGTGGCGGGAACGGCTTGCTCGGCGACCTTCGGGGCGGTCGGCCCGGGCGGTCGATGGAGCGGCGGTGCGGTGGCGTGGTGGCGCGGTGCTGGTGGTTCCGGCTGTTCTGGTGGTTTTGGTGGTGCGGCTTCAGCGCTGGGCTGTCGCGGTCAGTGGCCGGACTGCTGGGCGAGCAGGCTCTTCGGCCGCAGGTCCTGCCAGTGCTGTTCGACGTAGTCGAGGCAGTCCTGCCGCCCGGCGGCGCCGAAGACCTGCTGCCAGCCGTCGGGCACCGGGCTGAAGACCGGCCACAGCGAGTGCTGGCCCTCGTCGTTCACCAGGACGAGGTAGCTGGCGTCGGGGTCCTCGAACGGGTTCGCCATCGTCGGTTTCCTCTTTGTTCGGAGAAGTTTCGGGGAGGGGGGAATTACGCCGGAGCGCGGCTCACGGACCCCAGCCGGAGTCGGCGTTGGGCGCCGAGACGGGGGTGGCGGCGGCCAGGGGTGAGGACGGGTCGGCGCTGCTCTGGACGCCCAGTCCGGCGACCAGCAGAACGGCGAGAATCCCGAGCATATGGTGAATGCGAACGGCAAGATTCTTCATCGTTAATTCCTTTTTCCGAGGGGGCGGTCGGCCCTCTTCGCTCGGAAATTCATCCTGCCGAGGCTCAAACGGGGGTGGAAGCTCTGGCCATGATCGGGAACACGCATTGCGGGAACCGGAAGCTCGAACAGATCATGTCAAAAACAGACAGATCTGATCCAAAGAGTGCCTGGCACTGTCAGATCAGTGGTGGGAACAGGTCACTGGCGAGGGTTTCGGTCAACCGCGCCCCCGGCGCGTCGGCGAGGGCGGCCCCGGCCCCCGGAAGCCGCCGAAGCCGCCGCGGGGGCGGGGGTTACGGAGCGCCAGGACAAGGGTTCACGGAGCGTCAGAAGTGGGAGCCCCGGCGCAGTTCCTCGCGGACGGCGGGCCAGTCACCGGTCCACGTCCGCCCCGCCGAGGCGGGTGACTCCAGGGCGATCGTCGCCAGGTAGGCGCGCTTGAGCGCGGCCCGCTCGTCCTGCACCCGGCCCGAGGCCTGCTCGATCCGGCGCAGCCGGGCGTGCAGCCGCTCCAGCGCGCCCCCGCCCGCGAGCAGGCGCCGCGCCTCGGGGCCGAAGCGGAAGCCGGCGGCGAGCAGCGGCCAGGCCGACCGCCACACCCGGAACACCTCGCGGTGGCCCGGACCCCACTCCCGCTCGGCCCGGGACAGCCGCGCCATCGCCGCCCGCTCGGTGGGCGCGGCACAGATCTCGCGCAGCGTCCGTGCGAGCGCACCCCAGTCCTCGCCGGGCGCGTGCCGCAGCGCGGCGGGCAGCAGGTGGGCCATCGAGCCGTGCACCAGGGTGCGCGGCCACCGCGCCGCCACCGCCTCGGCCAGGCCCCCGCCGGTGTCGCCGACCAGCACCCAGACCTCGCGCACCCCGCGCTCGGTGAGCTCGGCCAGCACCTGCGGCCAGTGCTCCCCGTCCGTGGCCGGCCACAGGCCCAGGACCTCGCGCCCGCCGTCGGCGGAGATCCCGAGCGCCAGGTGCACCAGCGGGCCGCCCGAGCGGCCGCTGCGCACCGCGTCGAGGAAGACCACCGGGTAGACGGGGTCGAGCGGGCACCGGCGCCGCTCGTCGAGTTCGTCGAGCACCTGGTCGGTGATGGCGGAGACGGTCTCCCGGCTGAGCTCCACGCCGTACACCTCGGCCAGGTGCGCCACCAGCTCGCCGGAGCTGAGGCCGCGCGCGGTGAGCGAGATGACCAGCCGGTCGAGGCCGGGCAGCCGGCGGGCCCGGGGGCGGACGGTCCGGGGGGTGAAGCTGCCCTGGCGGTCCCGGGGCACCCGCACCTCGACCGGGCCGACCTCGGTGAGCAGCCGTCTGGCCCGGGCGCCGTTGCGGACGTTGGCGCCGGGTTCGGCCCCGCGCAGGTGCTCCTGGAGTTCGAGCTCCAGGGCGTGCTCGATCAGCTGCTTGGCGAGCGTCTGGAACAGCCCGCCGTCGCCCAGCAGCCGGATCGCGCCGGAGCCGACCTGCTCGGCGGCGGCCTCCGCCAACTGCCGTACCAGCCGCTGGTCCACCAGCTCGGCCAGGTCCACGGGCGGGACCGCCGGGCCGGGATCAGCTCGCAACAAGGGGTGCCCTCCGTCTGTCGGCCGTTCGTCCGCCGGCCGTCCGCCCCGGCCGCCCTGACGGGGCGACGGGCGCGAGACGGCGGCCATCCGCCTGTCACCGCGGCCGGGTGCGCTCGGGTCCGCCACTGCCGCGGTCGGCTCCCCCGCCTCCGGGCGCGCTCGGCTTCGCCGTCGACCGCTGATTTCCGCGCCACTTGGGCGTACACTCACGGCAGTCAGAGCCCGGGGGGACGGCTTCCGAACGACAGGTGATTTCCATCCTGCCATTTCAGATGCCTTGCGGTGGCCGGTACGGGCATTCGTGAAACCGCAATGCCGAAGCCGGAAGGATGCCCAGATGTGCCTATCCCAGGACAACAGCGCGGGAATGGGGACACCGCAGCTCTGTGACCGGGGGATCGAGTTCTACCGGGTGGCGCTGGCCGAGGGCTGCGCCACCGGAGACGCCCCCGAGTGCCTGCTCGCGATGGGCCTGCTGCGCTCCGTACCCGGCTCCGGCGAGCGGCTGACCCCCGTCCCGCCCGACATCGCGGCCACCGGCCTGACCCGACCGATCGAACTCGCCGTGCTGGGCCACCAGGAGCGGCTCGCCGAACTGCGCACCGCCTTCACCGCCGCCGACCGCGCCTACCAGGACGTCATGCGCCGGGCCCAGCTGCCGGTCCGCCTCCTGACGGGCGAGGAGATCAACCCCGCGCTGGAGAAGGCCGTCGCCGCCTGCACCGAGGAACTGCGCACCGCCCAGCCCGGCGGCGGCCGCAGCCCCGAGCACCTCGCGGACGCCCTCCCGCGAGACCTCGCCCTCGCCGGGCGCGGCGTGCGCCAGCGCACCCTCTACCAGCACACCGTGCGCTCGCACGGCCCGACGCTGGCCTACATCGAGCAGGTCACGGCCCAGGGCGCCCGGATACGCACCCTGAACGAGGTGTTCGACCGGGTGATCATCTGCGACCGCTCCACGGCCTTCGTCCCGGCCGCGGCCGACCGCGAGGCCGCCGCGATGCTCATCCAGTTCCCGCCGCTGGTCGAGTACCTGCTCAAGATCTACGAGTTGATGTGGGAACGCGCCGAGCCGGTCACCTACCTGGAGGGCCGCCACCGCCCCCAGCTGCTCACCGACCGCACCCGCCAGAACGTCCTGCGCCTGATGGTCAACGGCTACACCGACGAGGCCATCGCCTCCCGCCTCGGCATGAGCACCCGTACGGTCTCCAGCCACATCCAGAAGGCCAGCGAACTCCTCGGCAGCCGCAGCCGCGGCCACCTCGGCTACATCATCGCCCGCGAGGGCGTCCTGGACGAACCCCTCGACGACCTGTGACCGGCACCGGCACCGGGGGCCGTCGCCGTCGCTCGGCGGGACGGCCCCCGGCGGCCGGTGCTACTCGTAGCGCAGTTCGGCCGGCCGCATCAGGCGCAGGAGCTGCGGCAGGCCGAGCGCGGTCGTGAGGAGGACGGCGCCGGCGGCGATCGCGGACATGGCCAGCATGGAGCCCCAGTCGAGGGCGAAGGGCAGGCCCGCCGTGTACTGGAGGACGGCTCCCATCAGCAGGCCGCCGACGGCGGCCAGCAGCATGCCCAGGGCCATCGGGACGAGGGTCTGCCACAGCACCGACAGGCCCAGGATCCGGCGGCGGGTGCCGACGGCGCTCAGCACGCCGAGGATGCGGCGCTGCTCCCGGAACCGCTCCAGCTGGCCGACCAGCAGGCTGAGGGCGACCAGCAGCAGGGTGACGGCGGAGCCGGCGGTGAGCAGGCGTTTGACGGCGAGGTAGGTCGGGTCGAGGGTGCGGTCGAGGGGGGACCCGGCGACGCCCTGCGGGTCGATCGCCATGACGTCGGTCGCGAGTTGCTCCTTCGGGTCCGGCAGCCCGGGGGCCATCGCGACCAGGACGGTCGCGGGCTGGCCGCGCAGTGCGGCGGCCGGGGCGGCGCCCGGGGTGAGGAGCAGCAGGCCGGAGCCGAGCCGCCCGTTGGGGTCGGCGCCCTCGACGGGCTCGACGGTGGCCGTCACGGCGGGCAGCGGCCAGGACGGCGGCTCGCCGTCACCGCGGAAGAAGGCGGCGTGGACGGTCGTGCCGGGCTTGGCCGCGGCGGCGGCGTCCGCGCCGGTGTTCGGACCGGTGTTCGGGCCGACGTCCGTGCCCGCGCTCGCGCCGACGTCCGTGCCCGCGCTCGCGCCGCCGCTCGTGCCGACGTCCGTGCCGGCGTCCGGTCGGGTGGTCCGGCCCTGGACGGCGAAGGCGTCACCGTCCTTGCAGTCGGGCAGGGTCGCGAAGCCGCGCAGCACGGCGCAGTCGGCGATCCGGACGGCGGGCAGGTCCCAGAGCTTGGCGGTGGGGGTCTCCAGGGCGAACTCGGTGTAGGCGGCGGTGGCCCGCACCCCGGGAGAGCGCGCCAGCGAGTCGGCGAGCCGGTCGGCCTGCGGGCCGCCGCCGGGGAAGGACACCGACTGCTGGTACGGCCCGACCGCGGCGCGGGGGCCGGGGCGGTCCTCGTAGCTCGCGCTGACACCGAGGAAGAGCGTCTGCAGGGCGATCGCCCCGGCGACGGCGACGACCACGCCGCTGACCGCGGCCGAGGCGGGGCCCGAGCTCAACTGGAGCCTCCGGATGGCGAGTTGCCAGGACACACCGCCGCCGGAGCGCCGGGTGGCGGCCTCCACCAGCCAGGGCAGCAGGGTGCAGACGCCCACCAGTATCAGCAGCACGCCGAACGCGACCAGCAGCGAACCACGCGTGTCCTGAACGGAGTTGAAGACGGCGGTGCGTCCCATCCCGGACGGGTTGTACTGCGTGGGCAGTGCCAGCGCGAGCGCCGTCAGGGCGAGGCCGGCCAGCGGCAGCGCCAGCCGCCACCCGATCCGGCGCCGGCCGGGGCCGGACCGGCGGACCACGCCGAGCGGGTCGACGGTGACCCGGCGCATCGCCAGCAGGCTCACGCCGATGCCGAGGAGCGGCACGACCACGGCGATCGCGGCGGCGATGGCGGGGTGCGGCGCGATGTCCTCGGGGTAGAAGCTGAAGCCCGCGAGCCGCAGGTGGCCGGTCAGCCGCCGGCCGAGCAGGAACAGCGCCGCGCCCGCGACCAGGCCCAGCACCGCGCCGACCAGGGACTCCCCGGCGGCGAGCCGGGCGGTCATCCGGCGGTCCGCGCCGACCAGGCGCAGCGCGGCGAGCCTGCGGTCGCGCCGTTCGCCGCCGAAGCGGGCGGCGGCGGCGAGGAAGACGCCGACCGGGGCCAGCATCACGGTCAGGCCGACCGCGTTGAGCAGGATCAGCCGGGGGTCCATCGGCTTGGGCGGCGAGAAGTGGCCGTACGAGGTGATGCGGGAGGCTCCGGCGTCCCGCGAGAGCCGGTCGCTGCCGAGCAGGTAGCCGGCCTGGCCGGGGCCGAGCAGGCCGTCCGGGCCGATGCCACCGACCACCGGGTAGGGGAGGCGGTCGCGCAGCAGCTGGTTGGCCGGGTCCTTCAGGAGCTCGGCCAGGGCGGGCGAGACGACCATCCGCCCCGGCGGCGGGTACGCGGCCACTCCGGGCGGGAGCGCCGCGTCCGGGCCCTCGGGCTGGACGACCCGTCCGCGGATCGCGGTGCCCCGGAAGGTGGTGTCGGCGGTGGCGATGAGGACCGTCCGGTCGCCGGGCGTGGGCAGGTCCTCGTCGCGGAAGGTGTCGTTCTGCACGTACAGGCGCTCGTTGCGGTGCTGGACGATGCCGGGGAAGGAGGCGGTGAACAGCAGCAGCGCCACCCCCAGGCCGACGCCGCAGGCGGTGAGCAGCAGCCGCCCCCAGCCGTCCCGTCCGTTGGTGAGGGCCAGCCGCACGCCGAGGCCGAGCTGGTCCAGGAACGGCGAGCGGACCCGGTCGGCGGCGGGGATGTTCGCGTCGGGGCTGCTCACGCCGGGGCTACTGGTGTCGGGGCTGCTCACGCCGGGGCCGCTCGTGGTGGAACTGCTCATATCGCGCCCGCCAGGTCGCGGGTGCGGCCGTCGCGGACGACGATCTCGCGGTCGGCGTAGGCGGCGACCCTGACCTCGTGGGTGACCAGGACGACGGCGGCGCCGCTCTCCCGGGCGGCCCGGGTGAGCAGCTTCATCACCCGCTCGCCGTTGAGGGAGTCGAGCGCGCCGGTCGGCTCGTCGGCGAAGACCGCCTTGGGCCCGGTGATCAGGGCCCGGGCGGCGCCGACCCGCTGCCCCTGGCCGCCGGAGACCTCGCCGGGGCGCTTGGCGGCCACGTCGTCGACCTCCAGGCGCTCCAGCCATTCGCGGGCCCGGGCCTCGGCGGCCCGGCGGCGCAGTCCGTTGAGGCGCAGCGGGAGCGCGACGTTCTCCAGGCAGGAGAGTTCCGGGACGAGCTGGCCGAACTGGAACAGGAAGCCGAACTCGGTGCGCCGCAGGGCGCTCAGCTCGGCGTCGGAACAGGCGGTGAGGTCGCGATCCCGGTAGCGGAGGCGGCCGCTGTCGGGTCGGGTGATCCCGGCGAGGCAGTGCAGCAGGGTGGACTTGCCGGAGCCCGACGGGCCCATCACGGCGACGAGTTCGCCGGCCGCGACGGTGAGCGAGGCCCCGCCGAGCGCCGGGGTGAGCCCGAAGTTCTTGTGCAGGTCGTGGGCGGCGAGCAGGGGTTCGGACATGGTCAACGCTGGGACTCCGTGATGCGGGCGGCGAGTTCGTCCAGGCGGGCGGCGGTGAGCTCCAGCCAGCGCAGGTCGGCTTCCAGGTGGAACAGGGCGTGGTCGCAGATCAGCTGGTCGGTGAGGTCGCCGGTGAGCTTGCGGCGGGTCAGCTCCCGCATCTCCTTGAGGTGTTCGGCCCGCTGCGCGTCCAGGACGTCGGCGCCGGAGCGGCCGGTCAGGAGGGCGAGCACGACCTTCTGGTAGAGCGTGCTCTGCAGGTACGGCTGCGGGCTCTCCGGGTGCGCGAGCCAGTTGGCGAGGTCGGTGACCCCGGCGTCGGTGATCGCGTACCGCTTGCGCTCCGGGCCGTCGCCGGCCTCGACGCCGTCGACCACCACCAGCCCGTTCTTCAGCAGCCGGGAGAGCGTCGCGTACACCTGCCCGTAGTGCAGGCCGCGGTCGCGCCCGAAGTGCTCGTCATGGAGGCGTTTGATGTCGTATCCGTGGCGGGGCTGGGTCTCCAGCAGGCCGAGGAACAGCTGTCCGAGTGACATGCTCCGGGACTATACAGGCCATGTATACACGCAGGTGTATAGCGGGCCCCCTGGGGGCCCGGCTGGCGGCGCCGATACGGCTCCGGCCTCCCCGAGCAGGACTCGGGGAGGCCGGAGCGGTTCGGTGCCCGGGTCAGTTCAGACCGTGGGCCCGGCGGTCAGGACGCCTGGGCGCGCACCAGCCAACGCTGGTTGGCATTGGCGGTGCAGGACCAGACCCCGAGCGCGGTGCCGTTCGCGTCGGCCCAACCGGGCAGTTCGAGGCACTTGTCGGAGATCGGGTTGTAGAGCGTGCCGTCGTAGCGACGGACCCAGGTCTGCGCGTCATCGGCGGCGCAGGTCTGGAAGGACACCTTGGTGCCGTTGCCGGCCGGCTTGTCGTTGGTGGTGATGCACCGGTCGGTGCCGGAGACCTTGAACTTGTTGTCGCTGGTCAGGGTGAAGTGCTGGGCGTTGCCGTTGTAGCAGTTGTAGAAGGCGACCGCCGTGCCGACGGAACCGCCCCAACTGTCGATGCACCTGCCGGGGTTGTAGGCGCTCTGGATCTGGACGCTGGAGCCGGCCGTGGCGAGCGAGTTGGCCTGCTGGTCGGTGAACGCGTACGGGTAGATCCGGACGTCGCTGACCGCGCCGTTCACGCGGCCGTCAGGCCCGGGGTACCGGGTGGTGGTCTCCCCGCCGATGTTCAGACTGCCGTTGGCCTTCCAGCCCGCAGGGACCTTCGCGCTTCCGGCCGCTCGGCCGTTGACGTACAGCGTCGCGGTCTGGGTGTCCGAGTTGAACGTCCCGGCGAGGTGGGTCCAGACGCCGATCTGGGGTTGCTCGGAGTCGACGGCCGCGTAGTACGTGGTGGGGCGGAGCTGGTCCGACGAGGGCAGGTTGAAGGCCCACTTGCCGTACGTCGCCGAGTACTGCAGGTAGAACGGACTGCGCTCGTTGCCGGTCAGGGAGACGGCGGTCTGGTAACCGTTGGTGTTGTTGACCTTGACCCAGGCGGCGACGGTGTAGCTCTGGCCGGTGTCGATGTTGGCCTGGTTGGTGCTGCGGTAGAGGGTGTTGCCGTCGAGGACGGTCGCCTTGCCCGCGGCGCCGTTGTGGTCGGTGGTGCGGGCGAACGTGCTCGGGTAGAGCGCGTTGGCGGCGTTGCTGTCGACGGCGGAGGTGCCGTCGAGTGCCCACCAGAGCGGGTTCACGGAGGTGTCCGCGGCCTGGGTCGGTCCGGCCTGCCAGGTGAAGGCGGCGTTGGGGCTGCCGGGGTTGGTGGGCGCGCCCCACCAGATGTCGATCTGGCCGTTGCCGCGCTTGCCCCAGAGACCGGCCGCGCCGTTGCCGGTGAGGTCCCCGTCCGAGCCGAGCGTCGGCCAGGTGTCCGGGGAGACGGAGCCGATCGTGACCGGGCTGGAGATCTGGGTCAGCGTCGGGACGGTGGCGGCGTTCCCGCTGCTGTCCAGTACGGGCCTGCCGTTGCGGTCGGTGGACACCACTGTCCCGGTGGTGAAGGTGTAGGCGAGCAGAGCGCCCTTGCCGCCGTCTGCGGCTGCCTCCAGGTTCCGGGCCCACAGGCCTGGGTGGCCCTGCTTGGCCCAGTCGCCAGGGGCGATGAGCTCCTTGTCCTTCCACCCGGAGGCGGCGAGCCGGACGGGCTTGCCAAGGGTCTGGAGCCTGGTCGTGGGGTAGTACCAGAGGGCGGCGTCGGCGCCGTTGGCGGTGCTCTCGACGGTGAGCAGGCCGCTCTTGTTCTTGAACTGCAGCTTGTAGTCGAGGTCCGTGTTCGCCGGGTCGCCGAGTGCGGCCACGCGGAGGGTGTTGGACCAGTCGGTGGCGTTGTATCCGGTGGCGGTGAGCCAGGAGCAGTCCTCGCTGGCCGTCGTGACGCACTTCGGCTTCGGGAGGACCGACCTCGAGTCGACCCGGCCGTAGTAGCCGGTGTTGCCCGGATTCCCGTAGAGGTAGAGGTCCTTGTCACCGGGGGCGTGGGCGACGATGTCGTCGATGTTGTTGCCGCCGGTCAGCGTGCCGCGGTGGGCGAACTGGATGTCGGCCCAGCCCCGTCCGGTGGGTGAGTCGTCGCGCTTGGCGACGAGGGAGACGGCAGGGCTCTTGGCGAGCGGGTTGCCGGCCACGGCGTAGGCGCGCAGGTCGCCCGACTGGTCGGGGGTGACGATGTCGGGCGCACCGTCACCGGTGACGTCGCCGAAGACCGGCGGCGGGCCGTCCGGGTTCCACGGGACGTAGAACGCGTACTGGGCCACCGGCGAGACGTTGCGGGCGTTGTCCATCACCTGGAGGTACACGATGTTGGTGCCCCAGCGGCCCGGCAGGACGCTGACGCCGCCCTGCGGGAGGGCGGATCCGCACTGCCACTGGGCGCCGGAGAGCTGTGGGTCCCAGGACCACCGGGCGCACGTGACACCCGACGGCGTGCCGCCGTTGGGGGCGGTGTCGGCGGCGGTGAAGGGGAGGATGCCCCACTCCCAGGCCTTCTTCCTGGTCACCTGTCCGTTGCCGGACGGCGGGAAGTGGTCGGCGAGCGAGCTCTCGGGAAGAGCGGTGTAGACGTCGGGGACGGACAGGCTCGGGGGAGTCAGGTCGACCCCGAAGCGGCATGCGGGGGCGTATCCCGACGAGGTGAAGTCGTCGGTGGCGAAGGAGCCCCAGCCGTAGACGTGCCCGTCCTTGATCACGTCGGAGCGCACCTGGAAGGCGGCGTTGCCTCCGTTGCCGACCAGACCCGATTTCCCGGAGTCGACCTCGGGCGCGCCCGGGAGGTTGTAGTCCCAGATCTTCGACCACGAGTAGAGCGAGTTCTGGACCGGGCTGTGCACGGTGGCGTTCAGGGACACCGCGCCGTTGAAGTTGCTGCCCGCGCCGAGCCAGCCGACCGAGGAACCGTCGCAGCCCTGGTTCTCGGCCCACGGCGACGCCGTGCCCGGCGGCGGCCAGACGTAGGTGTTGGTCGGGGTGTCCGGTGCGCGGTCGTACTCGACGACCACCACCGGGTTGTACGTCAGGCGCTTGAAGGCCATCTTGTTGGACTCGTCGCCGGCGAACACGCCGAAGGTCAGGTTGTCGTGGGTGGCGGCGCGTTCCCGGTAGACGGAGGTGACGTCGTACTGGAACTCGCGGTTGTCGTAGCAGCCGCTGCCGCCGGAGCCGGCGACGTCGGCGCGGCCGAGTCGGCCGCCCACCACGGCGGGCGGGTTGTTCCAGGTGGTCTGGTTGTCGATCGGCCCGGTGAAGTAGAGGTCCACCGGATAGGTGTTGGTGCAGGAGAAGTCCGAGGACTCGTACTCCCAGACCGACATGGTGGCCTTGTTGATGACCGTGCCGCCGAATCCGCGGGTGTCGATCTGGAAGTAGGACCGCTCGATTCCCTTGTCGACCTGGTATCCCTGGTACCCGACGCCGGGACGGGCGTACTGGCCGTCGGAGGCGGTGGTCTGCCCGTAGCGGGGCGTCTTCGGGTACGCCTGCTGGGTCCAGGTCCAGGCGTTGCCGCTGCGGGAGTCGTAGATCCACCCGGGATCGATGAACCAGGGGCCCTGACCCTTGCCGAGCACCGAGGCGTCGGTGGTCAGCTCGACGGCGTCGCCGGAGGCCGTGGTGGGCATGGTCGCGACCCTGGCGCCCGTGCCGGGCCCGTCCGCGCTACTGGGCTTGTCCGACTTGGCGGGAACACCGGCCTGGGCCGCGCCGTCGCCGTCGGCCGGGGCGGCCTGCGCGGCCGCGGCGGCCTTGCCGGCAGTGGCTGCGGGGACGGTGCCGGCCGCGCCGCCTGAGCTGTCCCACATCCGAGGGGCTGGGGCGTGCCAGCGGACCTTGCCGTCCTTGCCGGTGGCGGTGAGGTTGTTGGACCCGTCGTCCTTGACGGTGACGCCCTGACCGGTGGTACCGAAGCGGATCTTCTTCAGCTGCGGGTTGTTGGCGGCTTCGGCGGTCTTGACGATCAGGACGGTGCTGAGGCCGCCGAACTTGTCGGCGGTGGCCTTCAGGTCGATGCCGGGGGCGACGTCGGGGTAGACCAGGCCGTCGCCGTCGTCGTCGAGGGCCGGCTTGGTCAGCGGGAACGGCGAGTCGATGACGAGCTTCTCGCCGTCCGGGCTGGTCAGCGTGCCGAGGGGGCCGCTGCCGCCACCGGACAGGTGGACTCCGGAGGAGGCGGTCCGAGGGCGGTAGCCGCCCGCCGGGTCGGCGACGAGCTCGGCGTCCAGCGCGGCCCAGACGCCGTCCTGCCGCCTGACGCGTTGCTGGTCGGCGTGCTGGGAACGGGAGAGGTGGCCCGCGGGAGTGGCGACCGTTTCGCTGTACTCGTCCGTCAGTTCGGGTACGGGGACGGGCTTTCCGGTGGTCCTGGCCTGGGCGATCGCCCGGTCGGCGGCCGTAGCCGGAGGCTTTTCCTTGGTCTGCCTGGCGTCTGCGGCGGCCATGGCCGTCAGCAGGTCCGGGGGAAGCGTTCCGGGTGTGGTGGTGGGCGTGGTGGGCGCCGGGGCGGCGAACGCGACGGGTGCCACCGAGGTCAGGGCCAGGACGAGGCCCACGGCCGCGGCGGATGCGCGCGCGGACGGGGTCCGTGGACGAAGACGTGTGCAGGAGCGGGCGCCGGGCGGAGCAGCGGGCATGTGGTGAGGTTCCCCCCTCGGTATGACAATCGGGTCCGCCCCCTGGCCGATGGGTAAAGGCGCGGGCAGGGGGCGCCAGCAAGATCGCGCAATGGCAAACTGATGGTCAACTCATTTAGGTGTTCGACTGTCTGGTTTGGGGGTGGGCGAACCGCTTTGGTTCCCCTGTGACATGAATCACCACACGTCTTGATCGGTCGACTCCTCGACCCGGGGCCGCATTACCCCCTACTGTCCGCCACAGTCGTCTGTCCACGCCCTAGCTGAGGCGTGGCTACCTATGGGGGGTAACGGTGTCTGTTCGTCGTGTCCGTTTGCCGTGGTCGGCGGGGAGGGGAGCGCCGCCACCAGGGCGGCGTCGAAGCTCTCGTGTCGCTTTTGTGAGCGCTTTGACCGTGCTGAGTGCTCTTGTGTCACCTGTCGTCCCGGCGTTGGCTGCGCCGGTGGCGGACAAGGACAAGATCTGGTCGCCGCCGGGTACTCCGCTGCCGAAGACGGCTTCCGTACCGGGCTCACCAGAGCAGCCGAAGTCGGTGCCGGCGAAGAAGGGCTCACCGGACTGGGTGCCGCCGAAGGGCGCT
The DNA here is from genome assembly GCF_040684355.1 of Kitasatospora sp. NPDC091276. Taxonomy (NCBI): domain Bacteria; kingdom Bacillati; phylum Actinomycetota; class Actinomycetes; order Kitasatosporales; family Streptomycetaceae; genus Kitasatospora; species Kitasatospora sp. NPDC091276. The sequence continues at coordinate 21,380 of NZ_JBFBFU010000025.1, forward strand.
CCGAAGAGTGCCTCGGGCTCGGCCGTCGCCCTGCTGGATCCCGCGCCGGCGCCCGGTGCGAAGGCCGTTCGCAAGGGTCCGGACGGCGCCGAGGTGTGGGAGCCGGCGGCCGGCGCCTCGAAGCGGGCCGGTGAACTGCCGGTGTGGCTGGCGCCCGTCGCGCCGGATACCGCGTCGAAGGCCTCGGGTGCTGCGCCGGGCGCGGACGCCGGTCCGGCCAACCCGCCGGTCAAGGTGAGTGTCGCCGACGCGAAGGCCACCGGTGCCGCCGGTGTGCAGGGAGCCCTGGTCACGCTGGAGCGCGCCGAGCAGACGGACGCGACGAAGGTGCGGCTGGGTCTGGACCTGTCCGGTGCCGGATTCGGTGGTGGCTTCGCCGAGCGGGCACAGCTGGTGTCGCTGCCCGCGTGTTCGCTGACCACGCCCGAGGTGGCCGGCTGCCTGGCGCGCACGCCGGTGCCCTCGCACTACGACGCGGAGGCGAAGAAGCTCGTCGCCGACATCGACCTGCCCGCCGTCGAAGCCGCTCTGACGAAGGGACAGCGAGCCGAGTCGAAGTCCGGGGACCAGGCGCCGTCCTTCGGCCCTGCACCCGCAGCCCCGGCGCGGATGGTGCTGGCGGCCGAGGGTACCCCGTCCAGCGGCCTCGGCACCTACAGCGCGACCTCGCTCTCCCCGAGCCAGGCGTGGACGGCCGGCAGCTCGTCGGGCTCGTTCACGTACAGCTACCCGGTCCAGTCCCCGCCGTCGCTCGGCGGCACGGCGCCCCAGGTGGCACTGGGATACGACTCGGCGGCGGTCGACGGGAGGACCTCGTCGACCAACTCCCAGGCGTCCTGGATCGGTGACGGCTGGGACTTCAGCTCGGGCTTCGTCGAGCGCTCCTACAAGGCGTGCGACAAGGCCGGGATCGCCGGATCCGGCGACCAGTGCTGGGGCGGGGCGAACCTGACCCTGTCGTTGGGCGGCCACTCGGGCGAACTCGTGCCCAACGACCCCTGCGCGTCCGGTGACGCCAAGTCCGAGCAGTCCACGTGCACCTGGCGGTTGAGGAACGACGACGGGACCAAGGTCGAGTTCCTCACCGGCGCCGACAACGGCACCTGGAACGGGTCGTACCTCAAGGTCACCGACAGCTCCGGCACGGTCTACTACTTCGGCCTCAACCACCTGCCCTCCGCGTCCGGTGCGCCGACCAGCACCGGCCCGGAGAGCAAGTCGGCCTGGACGGTGCCGGTGTACTCGCCGAACGCGGGTGACCCGTGCTACGACGCGGCCAAGGGCAAGGGCTCCTGGTGCCAGACGGCATGGCGCTGGAACCTCGACTACGTCGTCGACGCCCACAACAACCTGACCACCTACACCTACGCGCCGGAGGCCAACTGGTACGCCCGCGGTGGCGGCCAGAACCGCGGCAGTGGTGTGAACTCCTCGTACACCCGCGGCGGCACGCTCGCCTCGATCGGCTACGGGCAGTTGCTCTCCGACCAGCTCGGTGCGAACGGCGCGCACCAGCCCGCCGCGAAGATCGACTTCGAGACGGGCGAGCGCTGCGTCTCGGGCGCGGCGGCCTGCGACCCCGCGCAGCGGACCTCGGCCAACGCGGCCAACTGGCCGGACGTGCCGCTCGACAAGCAGTGCGCCGAGCAGGGCACCTGCTCCAGCTACGGGCCGACCTACTGGTCGACCAGGTGGCTGAACGCCGTCACCACCTCGATCCGCTCCGGCGGCTCGTACCGCCCGGTGGACCGCTACGAGCTCACGCACACGTTCAAGAAACCGGCCAACTCCGATGAGAACACGCAGATCCCGTGGCTCCAGGCGGTCAAGCGCATCGGCAAGGACACCTTCAACGGGCAGACCGACCAGGCCTTGCCGGAGGTCACCTTCGCGGACCTGATGCTGCCCAACCGGGTGGACGGCCTCGTCCCGGCCCGCCCCCGCTACTACCGGCCGCGGATCGAGGTGATCACCCTTGAGACCGGCGGCACGATCGCGGTGGACTACAACCGCGAATCGTGCATGCGCACCACGGGCAAGATGCCGTCCTCGGCGGACGGCAACACCATGAGCTGCTACAACGTGAAGTGGTACGACACGGGTGTGGCCGCGATGGTGGACGACTGGTTCCTGCGCTACCCGGTCGCCTCGGTGACCGTCGACCCGAACTCCAACCTCGTCGCCGGCTCGGTCACCAAGGTCACCGCCTACGAGTACGGGCCGGCCGCCTGGCACCGCAACGACGGCGCCCTGGTGGACGACAAGTCCCGTACCTGGGACCAGTTCCGCGGCTACGCCAAGGTGACCGCCGTGACCGGCTCGGGCAAGGACGGCGCGAAGTCCAAGACGTCGACCAGCTACCACCAGGGAATGGACGGTGACCTGAAGGCGGACGGATCGGCCCGGTCGGTGACGGTGTCCGGGCCGACGAGCGGCGCCCGCCGCGACGACGACTGGCTGTCCGGCCGGGTGCTGGAGAGCGACGTCTACGTCGATGCCGACGCGGCCGCACCCGAGGCGTCCACCGTGAACACCAGCAGTGGCCCGGTGACCACCGCGACCCACAAGCGGCCCGGTCTGCCGGACCTCGTCGCCCGGTACGCGGCCACCACCTCGACCAGCACCTCGACCAGCCGGACCACCACCGGAACCCGGGCGACCTCGACGGTGACCACCAGTGACCCGGCGAACGGCAACCGGATCAAGACCAGCCTCAGCACCGCCGACGGCACACCCGACGTCTGTGTCCGCAACTCCTACGCCACCGGCGCGAATCCGAGCATGACCGGGCTGGTGTCCGAGGCGCTGACCGTCTCCGGCGCGAACGCCTGCACGGCGACGCCGACCGCAGCGAACACCGTCTCCGGCGCCCGCACCCTGTACGACGGTGCGGCGTTCGGCTCAGCGGGCGCCAAGGGGGAACCGACCGGTGCGCAGGTGCTGGACCGCTACGACGGTTCCGGCGCAGCTCAGTTCGTGACCACCGGCACCTCCGCCTACGACGTCTACGGCCGTGCCACCAGCGCCACCGACGTGACGGCCACCGACAGCGCCAATCCGAACGGCGCCACCGTGACCACGACTTACGGCTCGGCGAACCCGGGCGAGCTGCCCAACCGGACCGTGACCGGCACCCCGGCCCCGGCGGGAGCGTCCGACGCCGGAGCCAAGCGCAACACCACCACCACGCTGAACCCGGCCCGCGCGTTGCCGATCACCACCACCGACCCCAACGCCCGTACCGTCACCCAGTCGTACGACTCCCTCGGTCGACTCAAGGCGGTCTGGACCCCGGGCCGGGCGACCAGCGCGAGAGCCAACTTCACCTTCGACTACACGGTGGACGGCACAGCCCGGCCGTCCACCGTCACCAGCCGGACGCTGCGCTCCAACGAGAGCTACGCGGTCTCCACCCAGATCGTGGACGGCCTGGCCCGGACCATCCAGACCCAGACCAACCCGGCCATCTCCGCCTACCACGGCCGACTGCTGACGGACACCTTCTACGACTCGCAGGGCCGCACCAACCGGACCTTCAACACCCACTACGACGACACCAGCGGTCCGAACACGGTCCGCTTCAACGCTACCCCCGCTGACGTGCCCGGTCAGACCTCCACCGCCTTCGACGGCATGGGCCGACCGGTGAGCACGCAGTTCATCGCCCTCGGCGTGCTGCAGAACACCACGACCACCGCCTACCCGGGCGCCGACCGGGTCGACGTGTCGCCGCCGGCCGGCGCCACCGCGACCAGCACCCTCACGGACGCCCGCGGCCGCACCAGCCAGCTGTGGCAGTACAGGACGCCGTCCGCTACCGGCAAGCAGGCCGACGCCGACGTCACCACGTACACCTACACCCCGAGCGGCCAGGCCGCGACGCGAGTCGACGCCGCCGGGAACAGCTGGAGCTACGGCTACGACCAGCGCGGCCGTCAGGTGAAGGCCGACGACCCGGACACCGGCGTCTCGACCCGCACCTACGACAGTGCGGGCCGCCTGGCCACCACCACGGACGCGCGCGGTCAGTCGATGGCGCTCACCTACGACCTGCTCGGCCGCAAGACCGGCACCTACAACGGCACGGTCAACCCGGCCAACCAGCTCACCGGCTACACCTACGACACCGTCGCCAAGGGCCAGGCCGCCAGCTCCACCCGGTACGTCGGGGGCGCCGGCGGAGCGGCCTACACCAAGGCCGTCACGGAGCTGGACCCGGAATACCGGCCGACCAAGTCCACCGTGTCGATCCCCGGCAGCGAGATCGGCAAGACCGGGCAGGCGACCTACGAGTACGAGACCGTCTACGACCCGATCACCGGCGCCGTGACCACCGAGTACCGGGCCGCCGTCGGCAACCTCGCCTACGAGTCGATCGGCTACAACTACGAGATCTACGGCCTGCTGCACGACATGGGCGGGGCCGACGACACCTACCTCCGTCAGTCCGACTGGGACGCCTACGGGCGCAACATCCGCTCCACCGTCAACCCGTTCGGCTGGCAGATCGTCGCCACCAACACCTACGACGTGTCCACCGGGCGTCCGCTGACGCAGTACGTCGACAAGCAGACCTCCACCGACGGCACGGTCCAGAACACGACCTACGCCTACAACCAGGCCGGCCGGATCACGGCGATCCGGAGCATCCCGAACAACACCCCGGCCGCCACCGACCTGCAGTGCTTCTCCTACGACTACCTGGGCCGCCTCACCACCGCGTGGAGCGACACCGGGCGGCTCGAGCAGCCCACCCCGTCCCTGGCAGGCCAGGGGGCGTGCGCCAACTCCACTCCCACCAGCGGGGCTTCGGCGCCTTCGAAGACGACGGTGGGTGGCAACGCCGCCTACTGGCAGGACTACACCTACGACCTGACCGGCAACCGCACCAAGCTCGTCGACCACAACCCGGCCGGTGACCAGTCCAAGGACGTGAAGGTCGACCAGACCTTCCCGACCCCCGGCACCCGCAACACGCCGACCACCGCGGCCGGCACGGGCGGCGGCACCGGCGGCCCGCACGCACTCGCCAGTGGCACGTACACCTACGGCTCGGCCACCGCCCCCCAGGGCACCGACGAGTACGACGCGGCCGGCAACACCACGAAGATCAACAACCCCAACGGCATCAAGATCCTCAACGCCGGGTCCGTCCTCAAAGCCGGTGAGAGCGTGCGCTCCAACAGCGTCCGACTCGCCATGCAGGACGACGGCAACCTGGTGCTCAGCTCGCTGCGCACCGGTCAGGTCCTCTGGTCCACCAACACCCAGAACCACCCGGGAGCCTGGGCCACCATGCAGGACGACGGCAACTTCGTCGTCTACGACTCCCAGCGCGTCGCGCTCTGGTCCTCGCAGACCTGGGCGGGTAACGCCAGCGGCTACTTCGCGACCGTCCAGGACGACGGCAAGTTCATCGTCTACGCGCCCGGTTGGAATTCCAAGTGGGGCACCTCGACCTGGAACGCCGCCGACTCGGCCAATGCCTCCACGCTGACCTGGGACGTCGAGGGCAAGCTCGCCTCGCTCGCTCAGGGTTCGGCCGTCACGACGTACGTCTACGACGCCGACGGCAACCAACTGATCCGCCGCAACCCTGGCAAGGTCACCGTCAACCTCGGCGGCGGCGACGAACTCACCTACGACACCGGTACCAAGACCAGCACCGGTACCCGCTACTACAGCATCCCCGGCGGCATCACCCTGGTCCGCGAGAGCCCGACCAAGCTCACCTACCAGTTCGCCGACCACCACGGCACCAACCCCCTGTCCATCGGCCGCGACAGCCTCGCCGAGACCCGCCGCCCCACCGACCCCTTCGGCGCCCCGCGCGGCACCACCTCCAGCACCACCGCCTGGGCCGGCGACAAGGGCTACGTGGGAGGCCTCAAGGACGACGCCACCGGCTTCACCAACCTCGGCGCCAGGCAGTACCAGCCCACCACCGGCCGCTTCCTCAGCCCGGACCCGCTGCTCCTGCCTGCGGACCCGCAGCAGTGGAACGCGTACGTGTACAGCAACAATGACCCGGTCAACAAGACGGACCCCACCGGCATGGCCCTGGAGGAGTGCGCCAGCGGGATGGCCAAGTGCTCCAACATGGGCACCAAGATCGAGGGCGAGGGCGAGAACTACCAGAAGATCGTCGCGCAGATCCAGGCGCAGGCTGGCGCACGGCGGGATGGGTACGAGCGCTTTCTGCAGCACCAGTCGATGGCAAAGACTTCGAAGTGGGTTGGCGCGGCGCCCAGCACGGAGGAGATGGAGAAAAGCATGCGGCAGATGCGGCGTGCTACGGGACTGGAGCTGGAGAAGGACTACATTGCGAAGTCGCCCTACCCGACCTCGCTGCAGGAAGGACAGTCCACGATCAAGATTGGCAAAGTCAACACCGCCGAGGTGGATGTCTGCGCTGCCCTCAACGCCATCACTTGCCTCGACGCCTGGGGCATCAAGGATTGGTCAGAGGAGATGGTGGCTAAGGAGTATCCGGGAATCGGGGATAGGGACGACCGTGTCAACTCCTTTCGGCACCTCATGTGGCAGGCGCGACTCTCCTACGAGCAAGGCGCGGAGAATGCCGAACACTGGGCAATCGCACATGAGGCCTTTGGGCCCCAACCGGATCTGTCCGACTACAACTACCGCGACCATCTCTCGGACCTGGTGAACAATGCCCGCGGCCGGAACATCGGCGTCGAGGCCAGCAGGTACGGGAATGGGCATAGTCGAGACCAGGCCATGCAGTACATCCTTGATGCTGTCAGGGCGGATATCAGGAACGGGCTCTACGCCCGAAGAGATGACTTCCTGCCGCAATAGGATTCAATACCGCAAGTAAGTAAGCGAGACCGGGCTGGTATAGCGTCAGCCCGGTCTCGCACCACCTATGAAAGGCTGGAGAGCTGTGGCTGGTCGATGGAAGCACTTGAAGTCCCGGGAGGGCGTTGTCCTGCTCGTGGGTGTTCTGCTAATCGCGGGTCTGGCGGGGTATCTGAAGGTCCGGTCGGGAGGGCCGGATCCGAAGGACTACGTGGGGCGTTGGGCGTCGCGGGACGAGGTGATCGAGTTGCTGGAGGGGGGCCGGCTCGGTGAGGTGCGGCTCGACGGGTACTTCTGCGCGAAGGATCCCGTCGGGCAGGGGGCGGCGTTGGGGGAGTACCAGGGGAGTTGGCGGACGGGGAGTGTGGACGACGCGGGGTCGGGAGTCTTTGTGGTGCTGCGGGACTACTACTCCGGGGGTGACTGCGAGATCTATCTGCAGGAGGAACGAAAAGGTGCGGTGGCCAGTCTGGGCGGTCAGCCGCGGGGGAGCGCGGAGCGGGTCTTCTCCAGGGTGTAAAGGCTCGAAGAACGATGGCTCCAGCACTGGGTGTCAGGGGGTGTCGGGATTCCGGCGGCGATTGTTGGATGTTGTCAGGGTGGGTGTCGACATCTTCCGCCGCCTGATGCGCCTGGTGCCACTGTGATTGCCGCAATGCGTCGACCGGGGTGTCGCCGTACGGCGGGCTGGCGGTGCCGGCGGTGCCAGCTCTGAACGGGGCGCTGGTGGTCGACTTCGGGCCGTACCTACCAGAATGGCTGGTGTGTATCAGGGTGTTGATTGACGGATTGAATCGAGTTGGCCGCTGGTTCGGTCGGGCGCTGCTGAGATATCTTGTGGTGTGCGTGGCTCCCGTGTGCGTTGTTGTGTTCGTTCTTTCAGCATTTGCGCCCGGAGGGCATGATGCGAATGGATTCTCTCGATCCGACTCCCTGGACAGCCTCAAGCTGCTGGCGCTTATCTCGCTCACAATAACTGTCCCGACACTGTTCTTTCTCTTCCTGGTCTCTTTTTGGGCGGCCAGGGGGAGGAGTGTTCGGGGGGTGGCTGCCGTGTTGTTTGCTCTGCCTCCACTGCTCTATCTCTTTGCGGGTGCCTGGCCCTTCCTGCCGATGAGCGCACTCGGTGTGATCTACGCAATGGTAGTGATGCCCGCGCCTGTGCCCAGATCCTGATTTTGCGACGTTCGGGTCCCCAGGCGCGTGATGCATGTCGGGGGCCCAGATATTTATTCCGGGTACTTGCAGTAACTGTCTGTTCAATCCCTGGTGGGGCTCGCCGAGTAATCGCTCGGCGAGCCCGCCGCGAGTGGGGGAGCGTGGAGGGGAGATGGAGAGTGGCAGGAATCTTGGTGCTCACTCGGGATTCGAGGGTCCAGGCGAACCGATGGATTGTCAGTTCCAGCTGGACGGTGCTACCGTATGCGGTCCTTGTCCTGTGAGGTCGGGAGTTTTGATGGTCGTCCTTGGAATGCTGATACCGATTGTCCTGGGATTGGCCATGGTCACGAATTTTCGTGGGACCCGAGACTTCTTCGTGGAGGGTGCTGAGAAGAAGTCGATCCCGGTGATCGCGCTGATTGTCGGCTGGTTCTTCATCGTGGTTCCTGGGGCGGCTGTCCTGGGTATGGCTGTGAAGGCACTCCTGCACTGACCTGTTCGGACTGCCGCAGATGGTGGCGCACGACTTCTGTGGCGGCGGGGCGGTCTTCGAGACGGCCCCGCCGCCGGTCGTTTCAGAGATCCTTTGATGGAGGGTGCGTGAAGGGGCGGCGAATTGTCCTGTGGAGTGTGCTCGGTGGGTTGCTGGGTGTCCTCGGGGTGGGCTGGGCCGTGTGGATGATGGTCCGACTTCCGGGCCCTGACGTGCCGGATCCGGTCGGACGGTGGAGCGGTGGAACGGCGGCTGTCGAGCTTCTCCCGGAAGGGCGGGTCGGATCGGCGCAAGTGCCGGCCCGCGTGTGCGGCGTTGCCTCGGCGGATCGCGAACGGCCGACGGAGATCGAGGGGCGCTGGAAGAAGGCGATCCTCGATGACGTGGGGCCGGGGGTCTACGTGGACGCGACCCGGAAGGACGGGAGCGGTAGTTGTCGGTTCTGGCTGACGGCTGAGGAGAACGGGAAGGACCTGTGGGTCCTGGTCCGCCAGGGGTTCGTCATGAAGAAGGGCTTCTCCGGGGTGTAGGGGCTCGGAGGGTGCCGGCTTCGGCGCCGGGTGTCAGGGGGGTGTCAGGAGTGGGGCGGTGATCGTTGGGATGTCGTCAAGAGGGGGTGGGGCTGGGGGTGGGATCGGGTGAGGTGGGTGGGTGCCGACTCCTCCGTTGCCTGATGTGCCTGGTCCCACTGGTGGTTACCGCAATGCGCCTACCGGGGTGCCGCCGTACGGCGGGCCGGCGGTGCCGACGCTGCCGGCTCTGGACGGGACGTTGGTGGTCGACTTCGCGCTGGTCGGCAAGGCCGGGGCGGATGCGGGCAAGGCGGCCGAGGGCATGGCTGCCGCCTGGACGGCGCTCAGCTCGGCGGCCCTGTTCGGTGCGGCGCCCTGGGGGGATGATCCGGCGCTCGGGCAGGGCTTCGACCAGGTCTTCGCCCAGCCGCGGGACGATCTGCTGAAGGCGGTGCAGGCGCTGCCGGACACCCTGCGCAAGCTGGCCGATGCCCTCGGTGCCACGCGCAGCACGTTCGAGAGGGCCGACGAGCACGCCACGGAACTCGCCTGGACGTTCCCGGGGCCCGGTAGCGGCGGCGCGTGATGGCGGTCGACGCCCCCAACGCCTCGCTGCCGGACGGGTTGCAGAACCTGCTGATGATCCTGGTGGGCAACAAGTGGCCCACCGGGAACGAGAGCGCGCTGCGGGCCGAGGCTGATGCCTGGACCGAGGCGGCGAAGTCGATCCGTGCCTGCGTCCTGGACCTGGCGGACGCCAAGTCCCAGCTCGACCAGGGTCTGAGCGGTGCCAGCAAGGACGCGTTCGACGCCTATCTGGCCAGGCTCGCCGTCGCCGACGACGCCGCGCTGCCGCTCATCGCCCAGTGCTGCGACGCCGCCGCCGACGCGCTGCACAACCTGGCGAACCAGATCGAGACCCTGCGCATCGAGATCATCGGTGCGCTGGTGGTCCTGGCCGTTCAACTGGCCATCGACGCCGCGTTTTTCCTTTTCGGCGGGGCCGAGGCGGCGCCTGCGGAGATCGCCTTCACCAGGGCCCTGGTGTGGGCCTTCCTGCGCAAGGCGCTGATCAGCGCGGTGACCCGGGTCGCCGAGTCGGTGCTGGCCCAGGTGGGCTTCGACCTGTTGGCCCAGGTGATCGAGCTGGGCCAGGGCCACCGCACGTCGATCGACGGCGGCGAACTGGGTACGGCCACCGTCAACGGGGCGGTGGGCGGCGCGGTCGGCGTCGGCGCCGGGTGGCTGGGCAAGGGGCTGGGCAAGGGCCTGGGGAAGGGGCTCGGGAAGGGCTTCACCTCGCTGACCGGCAAGGAGGCCGGCGCGTTCGCCAAGGGCGCGGCCGGGCTGGTCTGGAACACCGGCTACGGGGCGCTGACCGGGATGGCCGAAGGCGCGGCGCAGGACGCGGTGTTCGGGCTGTCGGGTGACTACGTCTCCGGCGCGGCCAACGGCGCGTTCGCCGGGGCGTGGGGGTGGCGGCACGGGGCGATGAACCCCGGGAACAAGTTCTCCATCTCGCCGGGCGACCACATCGAGGGCTGGTTGAACGGCAGGCTGGAGGGCCCGCGCCCACCGCGCGGCGGTACGACGGGGGGCGGTACGACGGGGGATGGTACGCCAGGGGGCGGCCCGTCGGAGATCGAGCTCGTCCCGGTGGGGGACCTGCCCCATGAGCTGCCGCCGCTGCCGCCGCAGGACACGGACCTCTCGGGCCTGTTCCACGAGATGGGCCACTTCCCTGCCCCCGTCGGCGACTTCAGGCCGACGCACGGCGGCACCCCGGCTCCACAGCGTCCGCAGCCGCGGACCGTCTCCGACGCCATCCTGGAGGAGCTCAATCCGGGCGTGCACCAGCCCTCCTGATGGGACGTCAGGAGAGCTGGTGTCGGTGCGGGGGAGGGGGCTGGGGGCTGGGGGGTGTTACTGGCTGCCCGCCGGGGCGAGGGGGGCCAGGGTGCCGGGGTAGAGGTATTCCTTCGGGGGGATCGTGGTGCCGTGGGCCCAGGCGTCGAAGAAGCCCTTGAGGTCCTTGCCGGAGACCTTGGCGGCGAGGGCCTCGAACTGGGGGAAGGAGGCGTTGCCGTAGGCGTGGTCGGCGGTCCAGCGCTTGAGGGTGGCGAAGAACGTGTCGTCGCCGACGGTGCGCCGCAGCGCGTGCATCATCAGGGAGCCCTTGAAGTAGAGGGCCGAGGCGAGTTCCTGGCCCTGCCCGGGGTCGTAGAGCTTGGTGGACCAGTACTCCGGCTTGTTCCGGTTCTCCTCGACGCCGGGGGCGTAGAAGCCGGTGTCGAGGTTGCTGCCCTGGTGCTCGTCCCACAGCTGGTTGGCGTACTGGGCGACGCATTCGGCGATGCAGCCGTCGCGCCAGTCGGTGAACGAGACGCTGTCGCCGAACCACTGGTGGGTGATCTCGTGGACGGCCGCGGAGTCCCAGAAGTAGTTGGTGTAGGTGGGCCGGCTCTGGGTCTCCAGGTCCGGCGCGCCGGTGCCCGTCTCCTTGGTCCAGCTGCGGACGATGGCACCCGCGGAGGAGAACGGGTACGGCCCGAACTTGGAGGCCAGGAAGGCGATGATCTCCGGCTGCTGGGCCTCGGTCGCCTTGGCCATGTCGTCGATCGGCACGTCCGGGCCGTAGGCCGTGATGACCGGCGTCCCGTCGGGCAGCGCCGAGCGGTGGACGGTGAACTTGTCGATGGCGACGGTGCTGAGGTAGGTCGCCATCGGCTTGTCCTCGCGCCAGCGGAAGGTCGTCGAGCCGTCCTTGCTGGTGGTCTGGCCGGGCCGGCCGTTGCCGATGGCGGTCCAGCCGTCGGGGACGGTCGCGGCGAGCGAGAAGGTGGCCTTGTCGGACGGGTGGTCGTTGGACGGGAACCAGGAGGTCGCCGAGTGCGGCTCGCCCATCGCGTTGACGCCGCCGGACACCAGCTGGTGCCAGCCCTCGGGGTCGGGCTTGCCCGCGTACACCACCCGCACCGCGAAGGTGGCGCCGCCGGCCACCCGGCGGGCGGGCACGATGTCCAGCTTGTGCGTGCCGGAGCGGGAGAACGACTTGGCCGGGGTGCCGTTCACGGTGACGGAGGCGACTTGGAAGCCCTTGAGGTCCAGGGAGAGGCGGTCGAGCGACTGGAGGGCCCGGGCGGTGACGGTCGTGTCGCCGTTCAACTGGTCGGGGTGAGCCGGGTCGTAGGCGATCCGGACGTCGTAGTTCGCCACGTCGTAGCCGACGTTGCCGTCCTCGGGGAAGTACGGGTCCCCGATCCCGGTCGCTCCCGCGGGGGCGGCGGTCAGGGCGGCTCCGAGGGCGGTGGCGGCGGCCACCAGGGTGACGGCCTTGCGGCGGTGGCGACTCGGCGGTGTGCGCATCTGTGGCTCCTGGGGACGGGCGGTCAGGACCGGGCGGCGGCGGGGACGGTGGTGGCCGGAGCGGTGGTGGCCGGAGCGGCGGGGGCGGCGGGCTTGGCGGCTGCGGGTTTGGCGGTGGCGAACTGCCAGACCACGCCGATCATGGCGTTGGTGCTGGTCGCCTGCGTCGCGGGGTCGACGTTGGCGAGGTTGTCGCACGCGCTGTGGAGGCAGTCCGAGACGCCGCTGCTGAAGCCGGACGACGGGATGCCCGCGTCCCCGAACGGCTGGCTGTCGGAGCTGTCCAGCGGGATGTCGAAGGTGGCCAGGCCCCGGTCGGTGAACCACTTCTCGAAGGCCTGGAAGGCCGCGGTCTCGTTGTTCTTCGCGTCCTTCACCAGGAGGTACTGCTGGAGGTTCTTGCTGCCCGCCTGGTCGAGGTTGAGGTACAGGTCGATGGCCTTGCGGTCGCCGGCGGACAGGTTCTTGACGTAGTCCGCCGAGCCGACCATCCCCAGCTCCTCCGCCCCCCACCAGGCGAAGCGCAGGTGCCGCTCGGGCTTCAGCTTGGCCTTGGCCACCTGGAGGGCGGTGGTCAGGACGGCCGCCGAGCCGGAGCCGTTGTCGTTGATCCCCGGGCCCATCGGGACGCTGTCCAGGTGGGCGCCGGTGAGCAGCACGTGGTCGGGGTCGCCGCCCTGCCAGTCGGCGATCAGGTTGTAGCCGTCCTTGCCGTCGTGGGAGAAGCGGCGCAGCTGCGTCTGGAAGCCGGCCCGGTCCAGCGCGTGCTTCACGTACGCCACCGACTCCGCGTACCCCTTGGTGCCGTGCGCGCGGTTGCCGCCGTTGCGGTCCGCGATCCGCTGCAGGGCCTGGAGGTGCGGCATCACCTCGGCCGCCTCCACGGTGGGCGCGGCCGGGGCGGGCCTGTGCTCGGCGGCCGTGGCCGCGGCGGCGGGGACGGTGGACAGCAGCAGGGCGGTCCCGATGACGTGGGCGGCGAGGGACACCAGGCGGCGGGAGGGCATCACACGGGAGCCTTTCGGAGGCGGGGCCGGGGGGCTTCCCCCGGCGGACTCCGTCCACCCTGGTCCGTCGATGTCAGGAACTTGTCGAGAGGCTGTCGGGAACCGGTAGGGGTGCTTCCGGAGGGCGACTTACGATCATCCTCATGTGCGCACATGTCGTGGTCGCCGAGGACGATCCCAAGCAGGCCGACCTGGCCCGCCTGTACCTGGAGCGGGAAGGACATCGCGTGGTCGTCGTCCACGACGGCCGGGCCGCGCTGGAGCAGGCCCGGCGCGGCCCGGCGGACCTCCTGGTCCTCGACGTGATGATGCCCGTCATGGACGGGCTCGACGTCTGCCGTGCCCTGCGTGCCGAATCCGCCCTGCCGGTGCTGATGCTGACGGCCCGCACCGCCGAGGAGGACCTGCTGCTCGGACTCGACCTCGGCGCCGACGACTACCTCACCAAGCCGTACAGCCCGCGCGAGCTCGTGGCCCGGGTCCGGGCCCTGCTGCGCCGCGGGTCCCGCCCGCTGCCCCAGCAGGCGGCGACCCCCGCCGCCGCGCCCCCGGCCGTACTGACCGCCGGGGCCCTCACCGTCGACCCCCTGCGCCACGAGGTCACCGCCGACGGACGGCCCGTCAGCTGCACGCCCGGCGAGTTCCGGCTGCTCCAGGTGCTGGCCGCCCAGCCCGGCCGGGTCTTCACCCGGGCCCAGCTGCTGGAGCACCTGCACGGCATCGACCGGTACATCACCACCCGGACCGTCGACACCCACGTGATGAACCTGCGCCGCAAGATCGAGCCCCAACCGCGCCGCCCCACCCGCCTGCTGACGGTCTACGGCATCGGCTACAAGCTCGCGGAGGGGCCGCGCGGTGCGTCGTGACGCCCCGCCGCGCCGCAGCCTGCTGATCCGGCTGCTCGCCCTCTCCGCCCTGGTCTCGCTCTGTTCGATCGCCGCGACGGCCTGGCTGACCGCCCGCACCACGACGGGCGCGATCAGGCAGGAGCAGCGCCAGGTCCTCGCGGACCAGGCCCGGATCTACCACGAACTGCTCGGCTACGCCGCGACCCACCCCGACTGGACGGGTGCGGAGAGCACCGTGCGGCGGCTCGCCGCCGACACCGGGCAGCGCATCCTGCTGACCAGTCCGCGCTTCGAGCCGGTCGTCGACTCCGCGGCCACCGCACCCGGGCCGCCGGCCGCCACCTCCGGGACCCCCGCCCCCGCCCCCGGGTCACCGCCCCCGGGCGCCACGCCGTCGGCACCGTCCCCGGGCGCCGCCGACCGGACGGTGCTGCCCCGGACGCCCACCACCACGGTCGACCCGCTCTCCGTCGACCTCGCCATGCTGCCCGACGCCCCGGCCGACCGGATCGACGCCCGTGCCGTGGGCCCGTTCCGGCTGACGACCGCCGAGCGCGCGGCCATGGAGGAGGCCGCGCGGAACCGGGCCGGCTGCCTGCGGTCGGAACTGGGCGTCGAGGCGACCGTCACCGACGACGCCGCCGGCCGCCCCGTGGTGAGCGTCCCCGGCGGCCGACCGCTCGGCGTGCGCTGCGCGCCCCCGCTGGTGCTGGACGCCCCGACCCGCACCGAGAGCGCCGCCCTCGCCGACCTCACCGCGCTCGTCAACGCCTGCCTGGAGCGCCAGCAGATCCGGCCCGTGACGCTGTCCCTGGGGTTGCAGTGGGCCCCGGCCCGCGACCGGGAGCAGGAGCAGGTGATCTCCGCCTGCCTCGCCAACTCCCGCCGGCAGCAGCTCGTCCGGTACGTGGCGCCGCCCGTGCTGCTGTTCGTCGGCGCGCCCGCCGGCGCGGCGGACCAGACCCCCGTGCTGTCCGCCCCGCACCGCGGGCGGGTCGCCGAGGTCGCCGCGCTGGTGCTGGCGGTCACCGTGGCGATCACCACGATCGTCGGCCTGCGGCTCTCCCGGCCGCTGAACGCGCTCACCCGCGCCGCCCGGCGGATGACCGACGGGGACCTCTCCGCCCGGGTGACCGCGACCGGTCGCGACGAGATCGCCGGACTCGCCGCCGCCTTCAACGCCATGGCGCAGCGCCGGGAGCAGCTGGAGGAGCTACGGCGGGCGATGGTCGGCGACATCGCGCACGAGCTGCGCACCCCACTCAGCAACATCCGCGGCTGGCTGGAGGCCGTCGAGGACGGCGTCGTCACCGCCGACGGCGCCCTGACGAGTTCGCTGCTGGAGGAGGCCCTGCAACTCCAGCACCTGATCGACGACCTGCGGGACCTCGCCGATGCCGACGCCGGTGAACTGGCCCTGCACCGCGAGCCCGTGGACGTCGAGGACCTGCTGGCCCAGGTCGCCACCGCGCACGGCGCCCGGGCGCAGGCGTCGGGCGTGGCCCTGGTCGTCGAGACCGCCGACGCCCCGGCCGGGTACGAGGTGTTCGCCGACCCGGTGCGCCTGCGCCAGCTGGTGGGCAACCTGGTCGCCAACGCCGTCCGGCACACCCCGGCGGGCGGCACGGTCACCCTGCGGACCCGGACGGAGTCCGACGCCCTGCTCATCGAGGTCGCCGACACCGGAGGCGGCATCGCCGAGGCGGACCTGCCGTTGGTGTTCGAGCGCTTCTGGCGGGCCGACAAGTCCCGCAACCGGCAGAGCGGCGGCAGCGGTCTGGGCCTCGCCATCGTCCGCAAGCTCGCCGAGCTCCACGGCGGCGGCGTCCACGCGGCCAGCAGCCCCGGCGCGGGCTCGGTGTTCACCGTGCGCCTGCCCGCTCCGGCGGCCGCCGGGTACGGGGGTGGAGCGGACCGATAGCTAAATCATCGACATATGTTTGCCATTGATCTATGCTCACGGCCATGGCTAACCGTCAACTACAGGAGCCGACCCGGCTCGTGCTCACCGCGCTCGCCGATGCCCCGCGGCACGGCTACGCGATCGTCCAGGAAGTCCTGGCCATCTCCGACGGCCGGACCAAGCTGCTCACCGGCACCCTCTACACCGCGCTGGACCGGCTCCTCCAGCAGGGGCTGATCCGGATCGACCACGAGGAGGTCGTCGGCGGCCGGATGCGGCGCACCTTCGCCCTCACCGAGGACGGCCGGGATGTCCTGGGCGCGGAGACGGAACGGCTGCGGGCCGGAGTCGTCGAGGCCGAGCGCAGGCTCGCGCTCGGGCGGGGGCCGCGTCTCGGGGCGCTCCGGCTGAGCGGCGGTGCGGCATGACCGCGCAGCAGGCCGGGGCGCTGCCCGGCAGGCTCCCGCTGATCGGCATCTACCCCGCCGCCTACCGGGCCTCGCACGGCGAGGAGATCGCCGCCGTCTTCGCCGAGTCCGTCGAGGGCGCCGACCGGCGCACCGTGCTGCGCGAGTGGGTCACCCTGGCCGCGCACGCCGCCCGGCTGCGGACCCGGCTCAGCTCCGGAGACCCCGCGGGCCGGGCGCTCGCCGGCGCCGCGCCGTACCTGCTGGCCGGCGGGGCGGCGCTGGCCTTCGTCCAGCTGGTGATGACCTTCTTCGTCGCGGACACGCGCTTCGAGCTGATGGGCCTGCACACCACGGCCGCGACCGCGGTGGGCGCGGTGCAGGCCGCCCCCTGGGTCCTCGCGCTGCTCGGCGCCGGCCTCGGGCACTGGGGCGCCGCCCGCCTCCTGGTGCTGGTCGGCGTCCTCGCCCGGATCGGCGCCGCGGTCGGCTACGCCGTCCACCCGGCCGGGGTGCTCTTCCTGTCCCTCCATCAGCTGCCCCTCTGGCTCCTGCTCGGGGTGCCGCTGCTCATCGCCCCGCCCGACGGCGTCGACCAGCGCGTCCGCGCCCGGGTCGGGACGGTCGTCGCGGCGGCCGTCATCGCGCTGCCGATGAGCGCGCTCGTCCTCGCCTGGCCCTGGCGCGACCTGGGGGACTACTCCGAGGTCATCTTCCCGCGCAGCACCCGGATGCTGCTCGACGCGTCGTCGGCCTGGCCCGCCGTGGTGATGGCGACCGCCTTCTTCGTCCACTTCGCCGCCCGCCGGCCCGACCGGCCGCGCGCCGTCGGCGTGGCGCTGGCCGCCCTCCCCTGGGCGGTCATGCTCCCCGCGCCCTACTACTTGGCACTGCCGCGCGACCTCGCCGACCTCGGGCGCAACCTCGCGGTCGTGGTCGGCCTGCTGGCCGTCGCCGCCGCCCTCGCCGCGTTCGGCCGCACCCTGGCCGCCTCCCGGAAACCGGAGCCGATCGAGCCGGCCTGACCGCGGGGGCGGCGCCCCGAACCGACCGCCGGTGTCGGGCCGGCCGGTCCGAGGATCCCCGAGTCCCTTCTTCCGGAAGGGGCTCGGGGATCCTTCGTCGATGGCGGGGCGGCCCGGCGCGGTGTGGCGTGGATCACGGCAACGGGTGGCGGCGGCGGGACAGGAGCTGGTGTGGAGAATTCGATACGCGCCCGGGTGCGCGCTGGGGACGCGGCGGCGTTCGGGCTGGTCTTCGAGGACCACGCCCAGGCGGTGTACCGGCACGCCGTGCGGATGACCGGGGACTGGGCCGTCGCCGAGGACGTGGTCTCGCTGACGTTCCTGGAGGCGTGGCGGCTGCGCGCGCGGGTCGATCCCGAGGGGGAGAGCCTGCGGCCGTGGCTGCTGGGGATCGCGGGCAACGTCATCCGCAACACCCGTCGGGCCGCGCGGCGCCACCAGCGGGCGCTGGCCAAGCTGCCGCCGCGCGAGGCGATGCCGGACTTCGCCGGGGAGTTGGCGGGTCGGATCGCCGACGCCGAGGAGCTGGCCGCCGCGAAGGCCGCGCTGGAACGGCTGCGGCCGGCGGAGCGCGAGGTGTTCGCGCTTTGCGTGTGGGAGGGCCTGGACCACGCGGCCGTCGCCGAGGCGCTGGGCCGGCCGGTGGGGACGATCCGCTCGCGGTTGTCGCGGGCCCGGGCCCGGCTGCGGGAGTTGACGGCGAAGGAGCTCGCCGCGTCACGGTCCGAGCGCTCGGGAAGAGGTGGGCAACGCCCGGGCGCCGGCGGACAGGTAGCAGGTGACCGCGACCTCGCGGTCCGGCCGTACAAGGAGACGACCCGATGAACGCCACCCCCCGGGACCGGTCCGAGCAGACCGAGCGGGAGGAACTGGTCCGGCTGCTGCCGGCCCCGGCGGCCCCGGAGCTCCCCCCGGGCCGCCACCTCCTGCTGAAGGAACACCTGATGGACACCGTCACCGACAACTCCCGGCGCACGGCCCGGCGGCGCAGCCTGGCGCTGCGCCTGGCCCTCCCGGCGGGCCTGGCCGCCGCCCTGGTCGGCGCCCTCCTCGCCACGGGCCCCGGCCGCCCCGCCCCGGACGCCCGGCACCAGGCCGCCCAGCACCCGGCCGACGGCACCGGCCACGCGCTGGGCCGCGTCGACAACGCCGCGTACACCCTCGAAGGCGGTGACGACCTCGTCAAACTCACCATCCTGGAGCAGTACAAGCCGGTGGACCCGGACCAACTGCAGCGCGACCTGGACCGGTTCGGGATCCCCGCCCGGGTCTACGCCGGCCAGCCCGGTTGCCGCGCCCCCGAGCCGGAGACCCCGGACAACCAGGAGGGCCAGGACAGTTGGGACATGCATACGGAGGGCGCCGGCCCGCTCGTCCTCACCGTCCGCCCCCGCGCCGTCCCGGCCGGTCTCAAGCTCTTCATCTACCTGCCCTTCGCCGGGACCGACCCCGCCCACAGCTCGCGCGAGATGCACACCGGCCTCATGCGGAGCCCGGGCCCGGCCTGCATGCCGTCCAAGGTCTACTTCAACCCCCTGGCGAGTCTGATCCCGACCCCGCCGCACTGAGCGGCTGACGGCTGACGGCTGACGACCGGCGGCTGACGACCGACGGGTGCGCGGCGGCAGCGGTAGCCGGCGGAGGCAGGCCGAGGCAGGCGATGGCAGGGGTGTCCGCCCGGGGCCTGCCGGGGGGTGTCGCCGGACGGGCCGGCGGGTGCGGGGCTGCGGTCCGGGATGCGCCGGCGCGGTGCGCCGGAGGACGCACGGGGCGCGGGGGCCGCGGCTGGGGAAGCGCTGTGCACCGCTTGACCGGGGGGCGCCGGGGAGGGCGAGGGGCACCGGGGAAGGGGCGCCGGGGGCGCCCTGGGAGAGGGGCGCCGGGGAAGGCGGGGCGGATCAGGTGGTCGAGCCTCTTCGGAGGTGCTGGAGGCAGTCGGCGATCTCGGCGGGGGTGGAGGGTCCGAGGGCGTCGGCGAGGCGGCCGTGGTGGAGGAAGACGACGCTGTCCGCGCACGCGGCGGCTTCCGGGTCGGTGGTGACGAGGACCGCCGTGAGGTCGAGGGCGCGGACCGCGCGGCGGAGTGAGGCGCCGATGGCGCGGGCGAGTTCGGGCGAGTCGTCGTGGCCGGGGGTGTCGACCAGCAGCAGGCGCGGGGAACCGGCCAGCAGCCGGGCCAGCATGGCGTTGTGCTGCTGGACCCGGCCCAGCCTCCGGAGCGGCCGCCGCCAGCGCCACAGTCGGGTGATCCGACTGATCTGCCAGGCCTGGCGGCGGCCGAGTGCGGAAACGCCCGGATCGACGAATTCACGAACCGTCACATTCGGGTGGACGGGCTCGTGTTGGCCCCAGAGCGCGCCGACGGAACCCCGTTCACCGTCGGCCCAGTGGACCGTTCCGGTGGACGGGGTGGTGACGCCGGCCATGCACTCCAGGAGTGCCGTGGTGCTGGCGCGTTCGTCTCCCATGACGGCACAGAAGCGGCCTTTTCGTACGCCGAGTGAGAACTCGCGCAGGACCGCTGTGGGACCGTTCGTGCCCGGGTGGATTTTCGACACGTTTTCCAGCGTGACGGCACAGTCTGGGGCGGCTTCCCGCTCAGCTGGTCCACCTCCCATCATGAATCCGCTCCCAGGCTTCCGTAAATGATGCGTGCGGCGACAAGGCATCGTGCTTGCATGCCCAGAACCTACTCGCTCGTAATGGGTTTAGGCCATGCTGCCCGCATCCGTATGTATGGTGCACTTTCCTAGACCATCCGTGTCAGATCGAGATCGCTCCTCGGGGCGTGTTGCGGGTTCGTTACTTCGGGAATCGTCGGTATAGGGCGAATTGTCAGACCAACGGATCCCCACGAAGAAGAGCCCCGCCCAGGGGGGTCAGGGTGTGGTGCACTTTGTTGAGCGAGCGCAGGGTGGTGATAAGTCCGGCCGCCCGCAGGACGGCGGTGTGCTGGCTCGCGGCGGCGGTGGAGATGCCCACCAGCTCGCCGACCTCGGTGGTGGTGCAGGTGGTCGTCAACACCTGGAGGACGGCCGCCCGGGTGCGCCCCAGCAGGGCCCCCAGGGCCTGGTCGCCGTCGGGCGCCGGGTCCCACAGGTTCTCCCGGTCGCGCGGGACGGGGATCGGGTAGAGCAGCAGCAGGGGCCGGTCGCCCTGCTGTTCGACCAGGATCGGCGACCGGGAGAACAGGAACAGCGACGGCGCTATCTCCAGGCCGGTCGACTCCAGTTTGATGTCGTGCCCCGTCCCGGGGACCTCCAGCACCGGGGGACGCCAGCGGATCGCCGGGTGCAGGGTGCTGAGCAACTGGTCGACGCCGCCGCTCATCATGATCTGGGCCCGGGCGTTCCGGTCGACTTCGAGCAGGGTCGACACCTGGCTCCAGTAGGGCTCCACGGCGATCCGGTGGAATGTCTCCAGATCGCGCAGAACCCGCGGTCGGAATTCGTTCCCGGATCCGGCCGCGGAGGAGTTTTCGAGAATTCTGTAGAGATCCGGGAAAGGCCGTACGGTGCGGGCGAGTTCGGCCAGCGCCCGGCCGTCCCGCTCACCCGCGACCCGTCGTCGCCAGGAATGGAAGACGGGGCCTCCGCCGCCCGTCGCGAAGGTTTCGAGGGCGCACAGCGCCTCTCGCATCGGATCCAGATGAGCGGCCGACGATACTTTGGCCAGGCTCGCCGGACTGAAGAATATGCGTCGCATTGCTGTTTTCCCCCTTGAAGTTCCGATGCTGTCGCGATCGGAGGTCATCGGTCTCAGGCCGGCATCGCTGCCGCTTCGATCACGCCCTCGGTCGCACAGTTCGGTCCGTCGGGGAGAATGGGGTAGAAGAGCGTCGGTCCGTCGGCAATGGTGTGGTCGTCCACCAGGACCGGGGAATCGGGTGCCAGGAAGTAGGACGGCGCAATGGTCAGCCCGACCTCCTCCAGTTGCACGTCCTCGTTCTGTCCGGGTATCTCCAGCGAGCAGGTGGAGAGCCGGACGGTCGGGTGAAGGGTGCTCAGCAGGCCGCGCGCGCCGCAGTCCTGGAGGATTTCCAGTCGCTTCTTCCGGTCGCTCTGGACGGTGAGGGAGATCACGTCCCAGTGCGGGGCGACCATGATGCGGTAGAAGGACTCCAGGTCCCGGAGCAGGCGCAGGTCGGCGCCGTTCCCGGAGTGCCGGGCGCGCCGGACCATGATGTCCATGTCGGGGAACGGGCGGATGGTCCGGGCGAGTTCGACGAGCCGCTGGGTGGACCCGAGCCGGTGGGTGGGACCCAGCCGGCGGGCCGGCCCCACGGGGCGGGTCTTATGCCATCGGAGCCGGCGTTTCGCCTGGCGGTGCCGGGAAGAGAGCAGGTCCAGGGCGAAGAGTGATTCGCTGACCCAGTCCGGGGTCGGCATGATACGCGTTCTCAACAGGCTTGCCGACGTGAAGTGCAGACGTGGCACGAGTCCCCCATGAATGCCGTTGATGTAGGCGGGTCGGGAGCCGGGATCCACGGTGAGGTGGATGGTCGATCGTGCGTGACCGCATCTTCGACATGGCCATGCCCGTTCCCGTACCGACTACGCTACGTGGCGCTTTAGGGGGGTGACAGTCGAGTCTTCGCCAGTTCGAAGGTGCAGTTCTCTGCACCTGATCCGGATAGCGGACTCGACTCGGTTCGACCGCCCCCTGAGGGGTCGTGTGACCCGTGGGGCGGTTGGGGAGAGAGGGGTCTGTTGGGGCCGGAGTCGCGCCGGACGTGGGTCCGCGCTCTCGGCCTACCTGCCAAGAGCGCGGAAGTTCCTCAGGCGCGGATTCGATCTGCTCGTCAGATCGTGATAAGCACGTTGATCAGAACGCCAACGGCGACCACCGCGAGGACGACCCAGGGCCACATCGGGCGTTCCTTAGTGGGCTTCCAGCCGGTCGAATCGGGCATGACTGCTCCTGGCTTGTATTGGTACGGGGAGATTTACGGCCGGGCCCCCCGGAAGACGGGGGACCCAACGAGGGGCCCGGCCAAGGGAATCGGTGGGGGAACTGTTAGTGCCCTGTTCACCGATTCCGGTCTGTGGTCACCGTGCGCGCTCCGGGAGGCTCAACGGTGACGCTGGTTCGGAAGCCCAGTCATCACGGGTAGTCGTGGTGGTCGAGGCAGGTCTGGCGCAGTTCCTTGATGCGGTCGTTCTGCTCACCGATGTAACCGACCACGGTGCGCACCGCACCCTTCTCGCGGATGTCGGCGTTGCGCATCTTGTCGGCGGTCGACTGGATCGCATTGCGGAGCTTGTCGTCCCCGGCCTGCTTGGCCAGCCCGTCGAGCTCGTCGGCCCGGTCGCGCATCTTCTTGCGGGCCTCCTCCACGTTGTCCGGGAACGGATCGGTGAAGGTCTTGCCGAAGATCTTCGCGCACAGCTCGATCCGGTCGGCGGCCTTGGTACTGACCTGGCAGGCGGATGTTCCGGCGCCGACCAGGAGGACGGCGGCCAGGGTCAGCACGACCGTCCTGCTCCGCCGGCGTCCGGGTTCGGTCCCGTGGCTCCTGCGCATCGGGTACATGCTTCCTCCCTGGGTCCCGTGGGATCCGATGATCTTCTGCCCGTCGTCCCGGCGTTGGTTCCGCCTTCGATGACTCCATCCTGAACCCGGGCGCCGCCGATTTCATGGGGGCTTACTTCCGATCCGAGGTGCAGTTCTCTGCACCTTTCTTCGTGCACGTGATCGCCTGTGCTGGGCGTTTTCGCACCGGCTTAAAGACGTGGTGGGCGGTGGGTGGCGCCATGGAGGCTGAGGTCCGTACGGCCGGGACGGCATGCGGTGGCCGGGGTTCCGCCCCAGGGCCGTGGCGCACGGACAGCGCAGGGGAGAGAGGGACGACGATGGGCCCAGCACGGACACTCGCGGAGAAGCTGTGGGAGCGCCACGTCGTGGCGTCCCGGCCCGGCGGACCGGACCTCCTCTACATCGACCTCCACCTCACCCACGAGGCCACCTCCCCGCAGGCCTTCGACGGGCTGCGGCTGGCCGGCCGCGGCGTCCGGCGGCCGGGGCTGACCCTGGCGCTGGAGGACCACAACGTCGCCACCACGGCGACCGCGGTGCTCGACCCGGTCAGCCTGGTCCAGCTGGACACGCTGCGCCGCAACTGCGCCGAACAGGGCGTCGAGCTCTACTCGGTCGGCCACCGGCGGCAGGGGATCGTGCACGTCGTCGGACCCGAACTCGGCCTGGTGCAGCCCGGCATGACGATCGTCTGCGGGGACAGCCACACCGCCACGCACGGCGCGTTCGGCGCGCTCGCCTTCGGCATCGGCACCAGCGACGTGGAGCACGTCCTGGCCACCCAGTGCCTGGAGATCGGCCGGCCGCGCACCCTGGCCGTCGAGTTCACCGGCCAACTCCCCCCGGAGGTCGGGGCGAAGGAGATGATCCTCGCGCTGATCGCCCGGATCGGGGCCAACGGGGCGCAGGGCCACCTCATCGAGTACCGGGGCGACGCGGTGCGCGGGCTCTCCATGGAGGCCCGGATGACGCTCTGCAACATGAGCATCGAGGCCGGCGCCCGGGCCGGGATCGTCGCACCCGACGAGACCACCCTGGAGTACCTGCGCGGCCGTCCGCACGCCCCCGCCGGGGCGGACTGGGACGCCGCCGTCGCCGACTGGTCCACCCTGGCCACCGACCCCGGCGCCGTGTTCGACCGGACGGTCGTGCTCGACGTGGGCGGGCTCACCCCGCTCGTCACCTGGGGCACCAACCCCGCGCAGACCGTGCCGCTCGCCGCCGCCGTGCCCGACCCGCAGACCTTCACCGACCCGCTCGAACGCGCCTCGGCGCAGAAGGCGCTGGCCTACATGGGCCTGCGGCCCGGGACCTCGATGCGGGACCTCGCGATCGACGTCGTCTTCGTCGGCTCCTGCACCAACGGCCGGATCGAGGACCTCCGCTCCGCGGCCGGGGTGCTGCGCGGGCGCACCGTCGCCGGCGGCACCCGGATGCTGGTCGTCCCCGGCTCGATGCAGGTGCGGGCCGAGGCCGAGGCGGAGGGGCTGCACGAGGTCTTCCTGGCCGCCGGCGCCGAGTGGCGGCTGCCCGGTTGCTCGATGTGCCTGGGGATGAACACCGACCGTCTCGAGGGTGTCGAGCGCTGCGCCTCCACCTCGAACCGTAACTTCGAAGGCCGCCAAGGGGCGCGGGCCCGCACCCACCTGGTGTCGCCCGCGGTCGCCGCCGCGACGGCGGTGGCCGGGCGGCTCGCGGCCCCGGCCGACCTGGCCTGACAGCGCCGGCCCGGCCGGAGAGAGGACAGCTGAGTATGGAACCCTTCGTCGAACACCACGGTCGCGCGGTCGCCCTGCGCCGCGACGACGTCGACACCGACCAGATCCTGCCCGCGGAGTACTGCAAGCGGGTCACCAAGAGCGGCTACGAGGACGCGCTGTTCGCCCGCTGGCGCGCCGAGGACGGCTTCGTCCTGGAGCAGCCGCGCCACGCGGGCGCGACGGTCCTGCTGGCCGGCCGGGACTTCGGCATCGGCAGCTCCCGCGAGCACGCCGTCTGGGCGCTGCGCGACTGGGGGTTCCGCGCCGTCGTCGCCACCGGCTTCGGCGACATCTTCCGCCGCAACGCCCTCAACAACGGCCTCGTCCCGGTCGACCTGCCGACCCCCGTGGTCGAGGAGCTGATGGACCTCGCGGAGTCCGCCGAGGGCCTGCGGCTCACCGTGGACCTGCGGGCCGGCCTGCTGCGCCGGCCGGGCGGCGAGCACCCGTTCACGGTCGACGCGCGGGCCCGGGCCCGGCTGCTCGAAGGGCAGGACGTGATCGCGGAGACCCTGCTCAGGAGCGGGGACATCGAGGCGTACGAGGCGGGCCGCCCGTCCTGGCTGCCCGAGATCCCGCGCGGCGCCTTCGACCGGGCCGAACAGCGGCTCCGGGGCGAAGCGCCGCTCCAGACCGAACAGCGGCTCCGGACCGACGCCGCGGGAGTGAGCCGATGAGCGCCACCACGCACCATGACACCCCGGCCCGCCGCGCCCTGGGCGCCGAGCGGGTGGCCGGGCTGCCCGGCGGGGGGCTGGCCGCGCTGCTGCTGGAGGGGCTGCCGCCGGACACCGTCGACCTGGCGGTCGGCACCCCGGCCTACCCCGACACGCCGCCCGGGCTGGTCGAGGCGGCGGTCGCCGCGCTGCGCGCCGGTGTCCACCAGTACCAGGACCCGGCCGGGTTGGCGCTGCTGCGCGAGCGGATCGCCGCGGCCCTGCCCGGCGCCCCGGACCCGGGCTCCGAGATCACCGTCACCGTCGGCGGCAGCGAGGGGCTGGCCGTCGCCCTGCTCTCGTTCGTCGACCCCGGCGACGAGGTGATCGTGTTCGAGCCCTTCTACGAGAACTTCCTCAGCGCCATCGCCCTCACCGGCGCCCGCCCGCGCCCGGTCCGGCTGCGGGAGCCCGACTGGAGCGTCGACCCGGACGAGCTGGCCGCGGCCTTCGGACCGCGCACCCGCGCCGTCATCGTGAACAGCCCGGCCAACCCGACCGGCGTCGTCCTGGAGCGCGGCACCCTCGACCTGCTCGCCGAGCTGTGCCGGCGCTGGGGCGCCGTGGTGATCTCGGACGAGGTGTACGCCGGGTACGTCTACGAGTCGGCCGGCTACCGCTCGGTCGCCGAGATCGAGGGCCTGGCAGACCGCTCCGTGGTGGTCGGCAGCCTCTCCAAGAGCCATGCGATCAGCGGCTGGCGGCTCGGCTTCCTGCGCGCGGCGCCGGAGCTCACCGCCCTGCTGCGCAAGGTGCACGTGGCCACCACCGGCGGCGCTGCGGCCGCGCTCCAGCACGCCGCGGCCAACGCGGACCTGCTGCTGCCGGAGCGCTGGGACCACGCGGCGGGGATGCGCGAGCGGCGCGACCGGACGGTGACCCTGCTGCGGGACGCCGGATTCGACTTCACGCCCCCGGCCGGCGGCTGCTACGTGCTGGCCCGGATCGACGGGCTGACCGACGAGCCCAGCCCGCGCTTCGTCCGCACGCTGCTCGCCGAGACCGGTGTGCTGGTGGCGCCGGGCACCTCGTTCTTCGTCGATCCGGCCGATGGCGAGCGCTACGTCCGGATCGCCTTCAACCGTCCACTCCAGACCCTCGACACCGCTGCCGAGCGGCTTCGCGCCCGCAGCCCGCAGAAGGGAGTCACTCCGTGACAACCGCCATCAGCATCTCGACCGAAGCGCGGCACGACGGACTGGTCCTCGGGATCACCGCCGAGACCGCGGGCAACCGGCTGGTCGACCTCGGCAAGGAGCAGGGGGAGTTCATCCGCCAGCGGATCACCGAGCACGGCGCGGTCGTGCTCAGCGGCTTCGACTGGCAGGAGTGGCCGGAGCTGGACACCTTCGTCAACGCCGTCGTCGGCCGGCCGCTCGACTACACCGAGCGCTCCTCGCCGCGCACCGAGCTGCACCCCGGGGTGTTCACGGCCACCGACCACCCGGCGACCGAGGAGATCTTCCTCCACACCGAGCAGTCGTACAACCTGAACGTCCCGCGCTACCTGTTCTTCTTCTGCCGCCAGGAGTCGCCCGACGGCGGCGCCAGCCTGCTGGCCGACTGCCGCGCCCTGCACGCCGGGCTGCCCAGGGAGACCGCCGAGCGGTTCGAGCGCGAGGGCTACCTGCTCGTCCGTAACTTCCGCCCCGGCCTGGGCCTCTCCTGGCAGGAGGCGTTCGGCACCAGCGACCCGGACGAGGTCAAGGCCTACTGCGACGCCAACAGCATCGAGCTGGAGTGGCTGGAGCGCAACCACCTGAGGACCCGTCAGCTCCGCTGGGCCGTCTCCACCCACCCGGAGACCGGCGTCCGCTCCTGGTTCAACCACCTGACCTTCTTCCACGCCCGCACCCTGCGCGAGGACGTCGCCGACTTCCTGCTGGAGGAGTACGGCCCGTGGGGGATGCCCACCAACACCTTCTACGCGGACGGCAGCGAGATCCCGGACGAGGTCGTCCGGCAGCTCCAGGCCGCCTACCGGGCGCAGCAGATCGACGTCAACGTGCACACCGGTGAGGTCCTGATCGTGGACAACATCAGCGTGGCGCACGGGCGGGCCCCCTTCGTGCCGCCGCGCGACCTGTTCGTCAGCATGGCCGGGGCGCACGCGTGGTCCGAACTCCGCCCGGTGGAGCGGACGTCGGCGCCCGCGGTGGCGCTGCCGACCCCGCCGCAGTGACCTCGGGCAGTACGACGGCCGATGCCGCCGTGGCGGCCGAGCCGGGCCCGCCGCCGCTGTCCCGCAACCGCGAGTACAACGTGCTGTGGACCGCGAACATGGTCTCCCAGCTGGGGGCGCAGGGCACGCTGATCGCGTACCCGCTGCTGGTGCTCGGGCTCGGCGGCTCCGCCTTCGAGGCCTCGCTGGCCGAGTTCGCGATCGCCGGGTCGCGGGCGCTCTCGGCGCTTCCCTCGGGGGCGCTGGCGGACCGGGTCAGCCGCAAGACGCTGATGCTGGTCTCGGAGTTCGGGCGGGCCGTGGCGCTGGGCCTGCTCGCGCTGCTGGTGGCGATCGGGCACGCGCCGCTGGCGGCCATCGTGGTGGTGGCGGTGGTCGAAGGGGTGTGCACCTCGCTGTTCGGCACCGCCGACCAGGCGCTGCTGCCGAGCGTCGTGCCGTCCTCGCAACTCGCCGACGCCGTCACCCGCAACACCGCCCGCTACTACCTCGCGACCATCGTGGGTCCGGGGATCGGCGGATTCCTGTACGGCGTCCAGCGGTTGCTGCCGTTCGTCGCCCAGGCGGTGACCTCGGCGATCGCCTTCGTCACGCTGCTGTTCCTGCGGCTGCCGGCGCCGGCGCCGGCACCCGCACCGGCGTCGTCGCCGGAGGACAAGGGCGAGGGCGGGGGCGCGGACCGGGCCGAGAGCGCGTTGCAGGCGATGGCGTCGGGGCTGCGCTGGCTGCGCGGCAACCCGGCGGTGCGGGCCACCGTGCTGTTCGGCACCGCCTTCAACCTGGTGTTCAGCGGCCTGCTGATCGCCGTGGTGGTGATGGCCCAGCAGGACGGGCGGTCCGGTGCCGAGGTCGGCGCCATCGGCGCCCTGGTCGGCGCGGGCGGCGTGTCGGGTGCGCTGGCGGCCGGGCGGCTGCGCCGCTCGCTCTCGCCGTTCACGGCGCTCATGGTGCTGACCTGGGCCTCCGCGGTGCTGGTGCCGCTGCTCGCGGTGGTGCCGACCGGCTGGCCGGCCGGGCTGGTGCTGGGGGCCGCCGCGTTCCTCGCGCCCACCGCCACCGCTCTGGTGGCGGGTCATCAGATGATGGTCACTCCCGATGAGATGCGCGGCCGGCTGGCCGGTCTGATCGGGGTCTCGATGGGCGCGGGCGCGGCGCTCGGCCCGCTGCTGTGCGGGCTGCTGCTGGAGACCGTGCACGCCGTGCCCACCGTGCTGAGCTGTGCGGCGGCGTTCCTGCTGATCGCACTCGGCGTGGCCGTCACCCCCGCGGTCCGCGCCTTCCCCGCCCTGCCCGACAACCGGTAGCAACCGTCCGGGAGTTGAGGAGGGGAAGCGGAGAGGGGCGGCGCCCGACCGGCGCCGCCCCTCTCCGCGTGTCGTCCTTCGGCCGTTCAGGCCCGCAGGTAGGTGAGCACGGCGAGCACCCGGCGGTGGCCGCTGTCCGGCGTGGGCATGTTCAGCTTGGCGAAGATGTTGCCGATGTGCTTGTTCACCGAACTCTCCGCGATGAACAGCATCTCGGCGATGGTGCCGTTGTTGCGGCCCTCCGCCATCAGCGCCAGGACCTCGCGCTCGCGCTGGGTCAGCGAGGACAGCGGGTCGTCGCCGGCCCGGCGGACCATCAGCTGCGAGATGACCTCCGGGTCCATCGCGGTGCCGCCGTCGGCGACCCGCTCCAGCGCGAGCAGGAACTCCTCGGCGCGCCCCACCCGGTCCTTCAGCAGGTAGCCGACCCCGGAGGCGCTCTGCGCCAGCAGCTCCGTCGCGTACGCCCGTTCGACGTACTGCGAGAGCACCAGGACGGGCAGGTTGGGCAGTTGCTTGCGGGCCTCGACGACGGCGCGCAGGCCCTCGTCCCGGAACGTCGGCGGCAGCCGGACGTCCACCACGGCGACGTCCGGGCGGTGTGCGAGCAGCGCGGGCAGCAGGTCGTCCCCGTTGTCCACGGTGGCGCACACCTCGTGCCCCTCGCTGTTCAGTAACAGGACCAGCCCCTCACGGAGCAGGGCGTTGTCCTCGGCGATCAGGATCCGCATGGAATCTCCACCTTCAGTACGGTCGGGCCCCCGGGCGGGCTGAACAGGTCGGTGGTGCCGTCGAAGGCGGCGACCCGGCGCCGGAGTCCGAGGATCCCGCTCCCCGTGCCCTCGGTGGCGCCGCCCTTGCCGTCGTCCTCGACCCTGATCGAGATGGCGTCCGACGCGATCCGCAGCCACACCAGCGCGCTACGCGCCCCGCTGTGCTTCGTGATGTTGGTGAGCGCCTCGGAGATCACGAAGTAGGCCGCGGCCTCGGCGGCGGCGGGCGCGCGGGGCGCCGCGCCGGCCGACTCGTCGATGTCTATCCGGGTCGGGACCCCGCACAGCGCGGTGAGCGCCCGGACGGCGTCGGTCAGCCCGCGGTCGGCGAGCACCGGCGGGTAGATGCCGCGGACGAGGTGGCGTAGCGACTCCAACGCCTGTTCGGCGAGGTTCTGGGCCGCGTCCACCATCTCCGGGACCTGCTCGGGCCGTTGGCCGAGCGCGCGCTTGATCATGCCGAGGCGCAGCGAGACGGCGACGATGCCGGCCTGCGCCCCGTCGTGCAGGTCGCGTTCGATCCGGCGCAGTTCGGCGTCGTGCGCGTCGAGCGCCTCGGCGCGGGTCACGGAGAGTTCGCGGACCCGCTGCGCGAGCGCGACCCGGGGGCGGGCGGTCAGCAGCCGGCGGGACATCCGGGCGTGCACGAGGGCCAGCCCGCGCATCGCGGCCATCGCCACCACGGCGTAGCCGATGCCGATGAACACCGCGACGAAGGACTTCAGCCACGAGTCGACGTTCATCAGGATGATCGAGTTGCGCTCGCCCGACGCGAGCTTCCACCACACCGGTGCGGACAGCCAGTTGAAGGCGTTGCCGCAGATGCTCAGGGCGAAGATGCACAGGGCCGAGCCGACGACGCCGTGGGTGATCACCCAGAGCAGGTCCTTGCGGACGGCCGGGTCGCGCAGGGAGGGCTTGCGGGGGCCGGTGCGGCCGGGTTCCAGGTCGCGGTAGGGCGTGCGGACCTCGGTCTCCAGCAGCCGGCCGACCCACCGGCGGTGGACCTCGGCGTACCTGCGCAGCACCCGCAGTGTCCTGGGCAGCAGCAGGAAGCCCGTTCCGACCAGGCAGAGCGCGAAGATGATGGCGATCAGGTAGAACAGCAGCAGCCCGGCGAGTCCGGTCATCAGGCAGAGCAGGACGTAGCCCGCGGCCGGAGGGAAACGGATCACCGTCTGGCGGACCCACTGCTCGGGCTGTAAGCGTCGCAACTCGGCAATGCTGGGGGCGCGCACGGCTCCTAAAACCCTCCGAGTCGTCATCCCGATCACCCTACCACCGTCCCAAATGCGGCGGTGGGTGGCACTTTTCTGCACCATCGACTCTCCAGTTCGTGCCCTGGTTCCGTACCTGCTCCAGGACTTACCTTCGTGAACGTCAAGTAGTGCGTGCGAGTGGTGGAGGCCGGAAGTGAGCAGAAAGGGACGCGGAGCGCGGACGGAGGAGTTCCAGGGCGCGGCCGCGGAGGAGGAGTACGCGGCGCCGCCGCGACCGGACGGCAGTGCCGCGCTGGACGCTCACTGGGTCGTCCGCCTCGACGGGGTCCGGAAGACGTACGGCAAGGGCGCCGGGGCCGTGCACGCGCTGCGCGATCTGTCCCTCGCCTTCGCCCGGGGCACCTTCACCGCGGTGATGGGCCCGTCCGGGGCGGGCAAGAGCACCTTCCTGCACTGCGCCGCCGGGCTGGACCGCCCGGACGCCGGCTCGGTGGTGCTCGGCGGTACCGAGCTGGCGCAGCTCAGCGAGGTCGATCTGACCATCATGCGCCGGGAGCGGGTCGGCTTCATCTTCCAGGCGTACAACCTGATGGCGGCGTTGACCGTCGCGGACAACATCACCCTGCCGCTGATGCTGGCCGGCCGCCAGCCGGACCACCAGTGGTTGCAGCAGGTCGTGACGCAGGTGGGTCTCGCCGACCGGATGAGCCACCGGCCCTCGGAGCTGTCCGGCGGCCAGCAGCAGCGGGTGGCCATCGCCCGGGCGCTGGCGGCGCGGCCCGAGGTGGTCTTCGCGGACGAGCCGACCGGCGCGCTGGACACCCGCACCGCCAAGCAGGTGCTGACGCTGCTGCGCGAGGTCGTGGACAGCCTCGGACAGACGGTGATCATGGTGACCCACGACCCGATCGCCGCCTCCTACGCGCACCGCGTGGTGTTCCTCGCGGACGGGAGCTACGCGGAGGAGATGACGCATCCCACGCCGGACCGGGTGGCCGAGCGCATGACCCGGCTGGGGGAGTGGTGAGACGTGTTCAGGCTCGTCGTACAGACCGTCAAGGAGCGTAAGGCCGGGTTCGTCGGGGCGTTCGTCGCCCTGTTCGGCGCGTCCGTGCTCGTCACGGCCTTCGGAATCATCCTGCAGTCCGGCATCGGCAACGGGGTGCCGGTCCAGCGCTACTCCGGCGCTGCGGTCGTGGTCGGCGGTCAGAAGCACTTCACGGTCCACGAGGCCAAGAAGAGCAAGTCCAAGGACCTCAAGGACGCCGTCGGCGTCCCGATCGACCTGGTCGACAAGGTCGCCAGGACCGAGGGCGTCGACAAGGCCGTCCCGGTGCTCACCTTCCCCGCGCAGGTCGTCTCCAACGACGGCGAGGAACTGGTCAAGGGCGCCGACGACCGGACGTCCAACGGCACCAACTGGGGCGCGGCCGCGCTCGGCCCGTACGACCGCAACGGCGACGAGCCGAAGCGGGCCGGCGAGGTGGTGCTGGAGAAGTCCGTCGCCGACCACCGCAAGGTGAAGGTGGGCGACAGCGTCAAGATCGCCTCCACCCGGGACGCCAGCTCGTACAAGGTCGTCGGCATCGTCACCTACAAGGGCGGGGGCGGGGCGCTGCGCACCCCGCCGGTGTTCTTCTCCGACGACGAGGCGCGCACCCTGTTCGGCCGCACCGACCAGGTGAGCGCCATCGGCGTGCTGGCGCCCAAGGACACCAACGCCGGCAAGCTCGGCGACCGGATCGACAAGGCGCTCAAGGGCTCCGCGATCGACGTCTACACCGGTGACGGGCGCAGCAGCGTCGAGAACCCGGACGTCGCCTCGGCCCGGGGCAGCCTGAAGGAGCTGGCGGGCTCCCTCGGCGGCACCGTCGTGCTGATCACCATGATGGTGGTGGGCAGCACCCTGGCGCTCAGCGTGCACCAGCGCCGGCGCGAGCTGGCGCTGTTGCGCGCGGTCGGCGCGACGCCCAAGCAGATCCACAAGATGATCTCGGGCGAGGCCCTGGTGATCTCGCTGGTGGCCTCGATCCTGGGCTGCTTCCCCGGCATGCTGGCCGCCGGGGTGCTGCGCGGGGCGCTCGGTGCGATCGGCATCCTGCCGGACGACTTCGAGTTCTCCTACGGGCCGATCCCGGCGATCGCCGCGGTCGGCATCGGCGTGATCGCCGCGCAGGTGGCGGCGTTCGCGGTGGCCCGCCGGGTGGTGTCGATCCGGCCGGTGGAGGCGCTCAGCGAGGCCCAGACCGAGCAGCCGGGCATCGGCGGCGCCCGGGTGGCCATCGGGATCCTGCTGTTCGTCCTCGGATTCTGCGCGTCGCTGCTGCCGCTGTTCTTCGGCAGCATCTTCGCGGTGGCCGCGGCCGGCAGCGGCGGCCTGATCATGGTGATCGCGATCCTCATGCTGGCCCCGCCGGTGGTGGCGAAGGCGACCAGGCTGATGGCCGCGCCGTTCCAGCGCCGGTTCGGGACCCTCGGGTTCCTGGCCGTGGCAAACACCCGGGCCAACGCCCGGCGGCTGGCGGCCGGCATCGGCCCGCTGATCCTGGCGATCGGCTTCGCCTCGGTGCAGCTGTTCATCCCGACCACCACGTCGGGTGCGGCCGAGGCGCAGGCCCAGGCGGGCGTCGTCGCCGACTACACGGTGACCAGCGAGTCCGGCGGCCTGCCGGTCACCGCGCCGAAGTTCATCGCCGGCCTGGACGGGGTGGACGCCGCGGCCGGGACGGTGCGGGTGGACCTGTTCGCCTCGACGAAGATGCTCGGCTCGCCGGAGATCTTCGACTACAAGGCGCAGGGGCTGACCCCGGGCAACCTGAGCCGGGTCGTCGACCTGGACGTCTCCGAGGGCTCCCTGGACAACCTGTCCACGGACACGGTGGCGATCAGCAGCGGGGCTTCGGCCACGCTCGGCGCCAACGTCGGCGGCCAGATCAAGGTGCACATGCCCGACGGGCAGACGCTGGAGCCGAAGGTGATCGCCGTGTACAAGCGCGGCCTGGGCTTCGGCGACATCACCCTGTCCTACGACACCGTGCTCCAGCACAGTTCGCGCCGGATGTACGACTCGGTGCTGGTGCGGGCCAAGGACGGCGCCGACAAGAAGAAGGTGATCAGGGAGCTCACCGGGCTCAACGACCGCTACCCCGGGGTGCACGTCCAGGACAAGGGCGGCCTGTCCGCCGCCCAGGAGAAGGCCGGCACGGCCAACCTGTTCGGCAGCGCGCTGCCGCTGGTCCTGGTCTTCGGGTACATCGCGGTGGCCGTCGCCAACACCCTGGTGATGACCACGCTGTCCAGAGCACGGGAGTTCGCGCTGCTGCGGCTGGTGGGCGCGACCCCCGAACAGGTCATGCGGATGATGCGCACCGAGACGCTGATGCTGATCCTGATCGCGGTGGTGGTCGGCAGTCTGGTGCCCATCGTGCCGTTGATGACGGTGAGCATGGGCCTGACCGGGTCCCTGGTTCCGCACATTCCTCCGCTGCTCTACCTGGCGATCGTGGCGGCGACCTCGGCCCTGGCCGCGGCGGCCGTTCTGGTGCCGACCAAGCTCGCCCTGCGCGCCCGCCCGGTGGAGGCCATCGGACTGCGCGAGTAGCTCCGCCCGCACCATTGCCACACCGACCCGCCGATGGGGTCCGCGACCGCGGACCCCATCGGCGTTTTCGGGTTTCCGGGCAGGTCGAACGGCGTTTCGCAGTGCGGCAACCAGGGTCATTCGGCTGCCGCTTAACGACCCTGACCGGCCCCGCCGCCCGGTGTTAGCCTGCATTCACCAGAGCGAATTCCCCTTTTGCGTAATCCCCGTACCGACGAGCCGTGGACGGAACACGGCCGAACGGGGCTGTTGTGCTGCGCCTTTTTCGGATTCCGGTGAATGCGGTGGGTGGGTTTTAGTGAATTCACAGTCATGGCGTGAAAAGGCCGGACGGCTCGCGCGCGAACACGGTGTGCGCTCCCTCCGGTGCGCCTTCTACGACGCCGGCGAACTCCACGTCGCCGAGGCGGGTGCGGAGCCCGGGCCGGCGCCCGCCGCGCCGTTCGCCTCGCTCACCAAGCTCTTCACCGCGACGCTGGCCATGCAGCTGGCCTTCGACGGCGACCTCGACCTGGACCTGCCGGTCGGCGAGTACCTCACCGAACCTCACTTCGCCGAGCTGAGACTGACGACCCGACACCTGCTCAGCCACTCCTCCGGGATGGTCTGCGACGGCCCCGGCGACGGCGGGCTGCGGGCCGCCGTCGCGGCCGGCCCGCTGTTCGCCCCCGGCACCGCGTTCTCGTACTCCAACGCCGGGTTCGCCCTGGCCGGAAAGGTCATCGAGGCCGCCGCCGGGGTGAGTTGGCGCAACGCCGTGACGGACTTCCTGCTCCGGCCGCTGGACATCGAGCCGGCCTTCCTGGCGGCCGGCGAGATCCCCCGCGACCTGGCCCCCGCCGCCGCGATCGCCGGCACCGTCACCGACCTGGTCGCGTTCGCCCGGCTCCACCTGGACGACCGCGACGCCTCGCACGCAGCCCTGCTCGACCAGGAGGCCGTCCGGGAACTGGCCGAACCGCCCTTCGACACCCTCCCGTTCGGCCTGGCCGACGGCTGGGGCCACGGCTGGGCCCGGTACGGCAACGGCGCCGACCGCTGGCTCGGCCTCGACGGCGTGGGCGCGGGCGCCACCTGCCACCTGCGGATCCAGCCGGAACGCGGCACCGTGATCGCCCTCCAGGCCGACTCCGCGGCCGGCCTCGGCGCCTGGCAGGACCTGCTGGCCCAGCTCCGGGCCGAGGGCGTGGACGTCGCCGGCTACGCGCCGGGCCCCGCCGCCGGCGCCGCGCAGGACCTGTCGGACCGCGTCGGGCAGTGGGCCAACGGCGAGACCGTGTACCGGATCCGCCCCGGCGCCGACGCGGCGGACGGCGCGCACCCCGGCGCCACCGTCCTGGTCGACGACGACGGGATGGAGTACGACCTGACCGGCCGAGGCGAGGGCTTCTTCGCCGCCCGGCACCCGCGGCTGCCCGAGGTGGAACACCTCGGCCGCTTCCTGCTCGACCCGGAGACCGGGCGCGCGGACCACATGCAGTTCGGCGGCCGCGTCCTGCGACGCGTCGCCTGAACAGGCTGGAGAGCGAACGTGACGATCACCAACGACAGTGTCCTGTCGCCGGCGCAGCAGCGCCTGTGGTTCCTGAACCGCTTCCAGGAGGGCGCCGCCGGCCACACCCACACGGTGGCGCTGCGGCTGGCCGGCGGCCTGGGTCCGGAGCAGCTGCGCGCCGCGCTGGACGCCCTGGTCCGGCGGCATCCGCTGCTGGGCACCGTGCACCGCGAGGCCGAGGGCCGCTGCCGCCCCGAACCCGCCCCCGACGGCGGGGCGTTCGCCGGGCTGCGGCCCGAGCCGGTCGCCCCCGACGAGCTCGACGAGGCGCTGACCCGGGCGGCCGGCCAGGGCCTGGACCTCACCCGGGAGCCCCCGCTGCGGGCCCGGCTGCTCGCCACCGGGCCGGACGCCCACGTGCTGGTCCTGACGGTGCACGAGATCGCGGCTGACGAGCGCTCGCTCGCCGTGATCGTCGACGACCTGGCCCGGGCGTACGCGGCGGCCACCGACCCGGCCGCCCCCGGCGCGCCCGAGCCCGCCCCGCAGTACGCCGCGGCCGCCGCCGCCGACCGGGAGCTGAACGGCGCCCCCGAGCGGCCCACCGAGTACGCGGCGGCCGAACTCGCCCACTGGCGCGCCACTTTGGACGGCGCGCCGGCGCAGCTCGACCTGCCCGTCGACCGGCCGCGCCCGGCCGTCACCCGCTACGCCGCCGACGAGTACCGCAACGAGCTGGACGGCCCGCTGACCGCGGCCCTCGCCGACCTGGCCGCCGACTGCGGCGCAGGCGTCGAGGCGGTGCTGCACGCTGCCGTCGTGGCGCTGCTCGGCCGCTTCGGCGCCGGCGCCGACGTCCCGCTGATCGGCAGCCTGCCCGGCCGCGACGGCGGGCGGCGCGCCGCCGTGGTCGGCCCGCTGGCCAACCCGGTGGTGCTGCGGGTCGTCCGCCGCCCCGGCGCCTCCTTCCGCGAGCTGGTCGGCGACTGCGCGGCGGTCGCCGCCACGGCCCGGCGCCACGGTGGCGTCCCGTTCGAGACCGTGGTCGGCGAGCTGCGGCCCGAGCGCGCGCTCAACCGCCACCCGCTGGCCCAGGTGGCCTTCGACCTCGCCGAGGACCTGCCCGCCCGGCTCGGCTTCGGCCCGCTCGACGCCCAGGTGGCCCAACTGCCGCGCCAGCACTCTCCGTTCGACCTCCAGCTGCGCTTCCGCAGCGCGCCCGACGGCTCCGGGCTGCGGCTGGCCGCGACCTTCAGCACCGAGCTGTTCGACCCGGCGACCGTCCGGCGGCTCGCCGACGCGCTGCCGCGCCTGCTGGCCGCCGCCGTCGCCGCGCCGGACGCCGACCCGGACGGCTACGAGGTGCTGGACCCGGCCGAGCGGCACGCCCTGCTGACCGCGTGGAACGCCACCGACCGGCCGGTGCCCGACGCCGACGTCTCCGCGCTGTTCCGGGCCCGGGCCGCCGCCCAGCCCGCGCGGACCGCCCTGATCGCCGGCGACACCGTGCTCAGCTACGCCGAACTCGACGACCGGGCCGAGCGGCTGGCCGGCGAGCTGCGCCGCCACGGCGCCGCCCCGGGCCGGCTCGTCGCCCTGGCGCTGCCGCGCTCCGCCGACCTCGTCGTCGCCCTGCTCGCGGTGGCCCGCACCGGCGCCGCCTACGTGCCGCTCGACCCCGACTACCCGGCCGACCGGATCGGCTACATCCTCGACCACGCCGCCCCCTCGGCGCTGGTCACCGACAGCGCGACGGCCGGGCGGCTGCCCGCCACCGCCGCCCACCGGGTGCTGCTGGACGACGAGCAGGTGCGCGCCAGGCTGGCGACGGAGCCCGCCGGGCCGCAGGGCCCCGCCGCGACCGCCGCCGACCCGGCCTACGTCATCTACACCTCCGGCTCCACCGGCCGGCCCAAGGGCGTCGTCATCAGCCGCCACGCGCTGACCAACTTCCTGGTCTCGATGGCCGACCTCTTCCCGCTCGCGGCCGAGGACGTCTGGACCTCCGTCACCACGATCGCCTTCGACATCGCCGCCCTGGAGCTCTACCTGCCGCTGGTCGGCGGCGCCACCGTGGTCCTCGCCGACCGCGCGACCGTCACCGACCCCGCCGGGCTGGGCGCCCTGGTCGGCCGCACCGGCACCACGATCATGCAGGCCACCCCCAGCCTCTGGCAGGCCCTGTGCGACGAAGTCCCGCAGGCGCTGCGCGGCCTGCGGATGCTGGTCGGCGGGGAGGCCCTGCCGGCCGCCCTCGCCGAGCGGATGCGCGCGCTCGGCAGCGAGGTCACCAACCTGTACGGGCCCACCGAGACCACCATCTGGTCCACCGCCGCCCGCCTGGACGACCGCCCCGGCGCGCCGACCATCGGCCGGCCGATCGGCAACACCCGGGTCCGGGTCCTCGACGAGGCGCTGCGCCTGGTGCCGATCGGCGCCGCCGGCGAGCTGTACATCGCCGGGGACGGCGTCGGCACCGGCTACCTGCACCGCGAGGACCTCACCCGGGACCGCTTCCTGCCCGACCCGTACGGCGCCGAGGGCGAGCGCATGTACCGCACCGGCGACATCGTCCGCTGGGCCGCCGACGGCAACCTGGAGTACGTCGGCCGCGCCGACTTCCAGCTGAAGGTCCGCGGCTTCCGGATCGAGCCCGGCGAGATCGACGCCGTCCTGGAGCAGCACCCCGCGGTGGCCCGCGCCGTCACCGTCGCCCGCGAGTACGCGGCCGGCGACACCCGGCTGGTCTCCTACGTGGTGCCGTCCGGCGAGGGCGGCGCCGACCCGGCCGAACTGCGCGCGCACGCCGCCGCCACGCTGCCCGGCTACATGGTCCCGGCCGTGGTGGTGCCGATCCCCGGGATCCCGCTGACCCCCAACGGCAAGACCGACCGGGCCGCGCTCCCGGACCCGGGCACCGCCGCGACCGGCAGCGGGCACGGGCCGCGCAGCGCCCGCGAGGAGCAGCTCTGCGACCTGTTCTGCGAGGTGCTCGGCGTCGCCTCGATCGGCGTCGACGACAGCTTCTTCGACCTCGGCGGCCACTCCCTGCTCGCCACCCGGCTGATCGGGCGCATCCGCTCGGTGCTGGACGTCGAGGTGCCGATCCGCACCCTGTTCGAGTCGCCCACCGTCGCCGGGCTGGCCGGCCGGCTGGGCAGCGAGCCCGCCCGCCGGGCCGGGCTGGTGCCGGTCGACCGCGACCGGCCGCTGCCGCTCTCCTACGGCCAGCAGCGGCTCTGGTTCCTGTACGACTACGAGTCCCAGGGCACCGAGTACAACTCGCCGCTCGGCCTGCGGCTGACCGGGCCGCTCGACCGGGACGCCCTCGGGCGCGCCGTCGACGCGCTGGTGGCCCGGCACGAGGCGCTGCGCACCACCTTCGCCACCGAGGGCGGCCAGGGCGTGCAGGTCGTCCATGCCCCCGCCCACCGGCCGGTGCGCTTCACCGACCTCGCTGCCGAGGGGCGCGTCGACGACCTCGACCAGCTGCTGCGCACCGAGCTGAGCCGCTCCTTCGACCTGCGCGGCGGCCCGCTGCTGCGCCCCTGGCTGATCCGGCTGGCCGACGCCGAGCACCTGCTCGTCCTCGACATGCACCACGTCGTCACCGACGGCTGGTCCAAGGAGGTGATGGCCCGCGAGCTCGTCGCCCTGCTCGGCCAGGAGGCCACCGGCCGGCCCGCCGCACTGAGCGAACTGCCCCTTCAGTACGCCGACTTCGCCGTGCACCAGCACGGCGAACGGGGCGCGCGGGAGGCCGCCGACCTCGCCTACTGGAAGCGCCGGCTGGACGGCGTGGTGCCGCTGGAGCTGCCGACCGACCGGCCCCGGCCCGCCACCCGCGCCACCCGGGGCGCCGCCCACTCCTTCGAGCTGAGCCCCGAGCTGGTGGCCGCCCTCACCCGGCTCTGCCGCCGGGAGGGCGTCACCCTGTTCACCGTCCTCACGGCGGGCGTCCAGCTGCTGCTGTCCCGGTACGCGCGCCAGCGCGACGTCGCCGTCGGCACCATCGTCTCCGGCCGCGAGCACAGCGAACTGGAGGACGTGCTCGGCTTCTTCGTCAACACGCTGGTGCTGCGCGCCCGGACCACCCCCGACACGACCGTCGGGGCCTTCCTGGCCGACGTCCGGCAGGGCGTGCTGGAGGCCTTCACCCACCAGCACCTGCCGTACGACCGGCTGATCGACGAGCTCAAGCCGGACCGCGACCCCAGCCGCACCCCGCTGATCCAGGCCGCGCTGATGCTCAAGCGGGCCCAGGACGCGCTGCCCGGCCCGGACGGCCTGCGGGTCGAGGAGAGCGCCCTGCCGCGGATGCACGCGCTGTTCGACATCGGCTTCGAGTTCGAGGAGCGCGACGGGCGGCTCGGCGGCCTGGTCGAGTACAGCACGGCGCTCTTCGACCCGGAGACCGTCGCCCGGATCGCCCGCCACCTCACCGTGCTGCTGGAGGGCATGGCGGCGGCCGACCCGGACCGCCTGGTCGACGAGCTGCCGCTGATGGACGAGCAGGAACGCCGGCTGGTCACCACCGGCTGGAACGCCACCGCGACCGGCGCCCGGTTCCACACGGCGACCATCCACGGGCTGGTCGCCGACCAGGCCCGGCGCACCCCGGACGCCGCGGCCGTCACCACCGAGGACCGCAGCCTGACCTTCGCCGAACTCGACGCGCTGACGGACGCGCTGGCCCACCGGCTGGCCGACCGCGGCGTCGGCCCGGGCACCGTCGTCGGCGTCCGCACCCGGCGCGCCGCCGAGATGACGATCGCCCAGCTCGCCGTGCTCAAGGCCGGCGGCGCCTACCTGCCGCTCGACCCCGAACTGCCCGACGACCGGACGGTCTACGTGCTCCAGGACGCCGGGGTGCCGGTGCTCCTCACCCAGCGCGACCTGCCCGGGCCCGAGGCGCCGGACGGCGTCGAGGTGCTGTACGTCGAGGACACCGGGCCCGGCACGCACGACGGGCCGCCCGAGGTCGCCGTCGGCCCGTCCGACCTCGCGTACGTGATCTACACCTCGGGCTCCACCGGCAAGGCCAAGGGCGTGCTGATCGAGCACCGCGGCGTGGTCAACCTGTGCGACTGGTACCGGGACTTCTTCGACGCCGGGCCCGGCGACCGGGCCACCCAGATGGTGCCGCCCGGCTTCGACCCGACGGTGCTGGAGCAGTGGGGCGCCCTCGCCTGCGGCGTGGAGGTCCGCTTCGCCTCCGACCGCGTCCTGGAGGACCCGCACCTGCTCGCCGGCTGGATCGTCGAGCAGGGGATCACCCTCATCCTCATCCCGGCGCCGCGCCTGGAGGCCCTGCTCGACCAGCCCGCACTGCACCAGGGCCGGGTGCGGCACATCCTCACCGGCGCCGACGTGGTGCGCCGCCGGCTGCCGCGCGGCTCGACGATGGCGCTGTCCAACCTGTACGGCCCGACCGAGACCACCGTGCTCACCACCGGCACGGTGCTGGAGGCGGAGGAGGACGCCCCGGTCGGGCGGCTGCCCTCGATCGGCCGGCCCATCGCCAACACCACCGGCTACGTGCTCGACGAGCACCGCGAGCCCGTCCCGGTGGGCGTGCCCGGCGAACTGTACGTCGGCGGCGCCGGGGTGGCCCGCGGCTACCTGGGCCGCCCGGAGCTCACCGAGGAGCGGTTCGTCCCGGACCACCTCGCCGCCACCGCCGGCGCGAGGCTCTACCGCACCGGCGACCTGGTCCGCTGGCTGCCCGACGGCACGCTCGAATTCCTCGGGCGGATCGACAACCAGGTCAAGGTGCGCGGCTACCGGATCGAGCTGGGCGAGATCGAGACCGCGCTGCTCGACGACGAGAGCGTCGAGCAGACCGCGGTGGTCGCCCGGACCAGGCCGTCCGGGCAGACCGTGCTGACCGGCTACGTGGTGCCCGCGGACGGCACCGCCGACCCGGAGAAGATCCGGGCCCGGCTCGCCGAGCGGCTGCCCGGCTACATGGTCCCGCCGGTCGTCATCGTCCTGGACGCGTTCCCGATGACCACGAGCGGCAAGATCGACCGGCGGGCCCTGCCGGAGCCGGAGGAGCAGCGGCCGGCCGCCGAGCCCACCGCGCCCCGGGACGAGACCGAGGCGGCGCTGGCCGGGATCTGGGCCGAGGTGCTGGGCGTGCCCGTCGTGGGAGCCGAGGACAACGTCTTCGACCACGGCGCCAACTCGGTGCTCACCCTCCAGGTCACCGCCCGGATCCGGGAGGTGTTCGGCGTCGGGGTCTCGGCCCGGCACGTGTTCGCCGCCCGCACCGTGGCGGCCCTCGCGGACCAGGTCCGCAAGCAAGTACTCGAAGACGTGCGCCGGACACCGGCGGACCGGACGACGACGCGCGGTGGCGCGCGGGGGAGCAACCGATGACAG
Organism: Kitasatospora sp. NPDC091276; assembly: GCF_040684355.1. NCBI lineage: Bacteria > Bacillati > Actinomycetota > Actinomycetes > Kitasatosporales > Streptomycetaceae > Kitasatospora > Kitasatospora sp. NPDC091276. Next base: position 63,897 of record NZ_JBFBFU010000025.1, read on the forward strand.
ACCAGCGACACAGCGAGGGCCAGGACGCCGACGAGATCCTGCGGCAGCGACTGGCGGCCGCCGGCGGCGGCGACCGCGACGCGATCCGGCCCGGCGGCGACGGCCCGGCCCCGCTCTCCTTCGGCCAGGAACGGCTCTGGTTCCTCCAGGAGTTCGAGACCGACGCGGTCGAGTACACCACCTCCTTCGGCCTCCGGCTGCGCGGCGGCCTCGACCTGGCCGCGCTGCGCACCGCGCTGACCGGCCTGGTCGAGCGGCACGAGCCGCTGCGCACCGTCTTCACCACCGAGGACGGCGTGGCCCGCCAGGAGGTCCGGCCCGCCTACGCCCCGGACGCCGAGCCGGTGGACCTGAGCGCGCTGGGCGCCGAGGAGCGGGAGGCCGAGTTCGCCGCGCTGCTGCGCCGCGAACTCGCCACCCCCTTCGACCTCGCCAGCGGCCCGCTGCTGCGCTCCACGGTCGTGCGGCACGGCCCGGACGACCACGCGCTCTTCCTCAACCTGCACCACATCGCCGCCGACGGCTGGTCCAAGGGCCTGCTGACCGGCGAGCTCGGCGAGCTCTACCGGGCCGCCGTCGAGGGCCGCCCGCACACCCTCGCCCCGCTGCCGGTCAGCTATCGCGACTACTCCCGCTGGCAGCGCGAGCGCTGCACCGAAGACCGCCTGTCCGGGCAACTGGACTACTGGCGCGACGAGTTGGCGGACATCCAGCCGCTGGAGCTGCCCACCGACCGGCCCCGCCCGGCGGTGCGCACCACCGTCGGCGCCCTGCACGCCTTCCAGGTCGACGCCGAGGTCGCCGCCGGGCTCGACACGCTCGGCGCCGAACGCGGCACCACGCTCTTCGCCGTGCTCGCCGCCGCCACCCAGGTGCTGCTGGCCCGGCACACCGGCCAGCGCACCGTGGGCCTGGGCACCGTGTCGGTGGGCCGCGACCGCACCGAACTGGAGCCGCTGGTCGGCTTCTTCGTCAACACCCTGGTCCTGCACGGCCGGATCGACCTGGACGAGGCCTTCGGCGACCTGCTGGAGCGCACCACCGACCAGCTCTGGGACGCCCTCAGCAACCAGGACGTCCCCTTCCACCGCCTGGTGGACGAGATCCAGCCCGAGCGCGACCCGAGCCGCACCCCGCTGGTGCAGGCCGCCCTCGTGCTCCAGAACGACCCCGGCGCCCTGCCCGACTTCGGCGGCCCGGCCGTCGAGGAGTTCCGCGCGCCCTCGGTGTCCTCCATCTTCGACCTGACGCTGGAGTTCACCCCGGCCGCCGACGGCACGCTGGGCGGGACGGTGGAGTACAACACCGACCTGTTCGACGCCTCGACCATCGACGCGCTCTGCACCCGGCTGCTGCTCCTGCTGGCGGGCGTCGCCGCCGACGCGGACCGCCCGGTCGGCGACCTGCCGCTGCTCACCGCCGCCGAACTCGACACCGTCACCCGCGACTGGGCCGAGAACCGGGTGCCCTACCCGGCCGACCGGACCGTCCACTCGCTGGTCGCCGAGCAGGCCGCGGCCACCCCCGACGCCATCGCCGTCACCGCCGCCGAAGGCGAGCTGACCTACCGTCAACTCGACGAGCAAGCAGACCGGTTGGCCCGGCTGCTGCTCGACCACGGCGCCCGCCCCGGCCAGCACGTCGCGGTCTGCCTGCCCCGCGGCACCGGCCTGGTCGTCGCCCTGCTGGCCGTGCTCAAGGCCGGCTGCGCCTACGTGCCGCTGGACCCGGACTACCCGGCCGACCGGCTGGAGTTCATGCTCGCGGACACCGGGGTCGCGCTCTGCGTCACCGACCGGGAGCTGCTCGAACGGCTGCCCGACCTGGCCGTCCCGGCCCTGCTGCCCGCCGAGCGCACCGCCGAGCTGGCCGCCCTCCCGGCCGGTCCGCCGGCCACCGACGCGGGGCCGCGGAGCGCCGCCTACGTCATCTACACCTCCGGCTCCACCGGCCGACCCAAGGGCGTCGTGGTCGAGCACCGCTCCATCGTCCGGCTGGTCCGCGGCGCCGACTACGCCCCGCTGGCGGCCGACGACGTGGTGGCTCAGGTCGCCGACGCCACCTTCGACGCGGCGACCTTCGAGTTCTGGGGCCCGCTGGTGGCCGGGGCGCGGATCGCCGTCATCACCAAGGACGTCCTGCTCGACCCGCCGGCCTTCGCGGCCGCACTGCGCTCGACCGGCGCCACCGCGATGTTCCTCACCGCCGGCGTCTTCAACCAGGTCGTCGGCCTGGAGCCCACCGCCTTCGGCGGCATGCGCCACCTGCTGGTCGGCGGCGAGGCGCTCAACCCGCGCCGGATCGCCGAACTGCTGGCCGGCGGCGCCCCGCCGCAGCGGCTGGTCAACGGCTACGGCCCGACCGAGACCACCACCTTCGCCGTCTCCCACCTGATCCGCGAGACCGACGGCGTGCGCGCCATCCCGATCGGACGCCCGATCTCCAACACGGCGGTGTACGTCCTCGACGAGCGCCGCCGCCCCGTCCCGCCCGGCACGCCCGGCGAGCTCTGGATCGCCGGCCCCGGCGTCGCCCGCGGCTACCTGGGCCGCCCGGAGCTGACCGAGGAGCGCTTCCAGCCCTCGCCGTTCGCGGCGGAGCCCGGCGAGCGGATGTACCGCACCGGGGACGTGGTGCGCTGGGCCGACGGCCTGGTCGAGTACCTCGGCCGCGCCGACACCCAGGTCAAGGTCCGCGGCTACCGGATCGAGCCCGGCGAGGTCGAAGCCGTCCTGGAGGCCCACCCCGCGGTGGCCGAGGCCCTGGTGGTCGCCCTCGCGGACGGCGACCACAAGCGGCTGGTCGGCTACCTGCGCGCCGAGCCCGGCGCCGTCATCGCGCCGCAGGACCTGCGGGCCTTCGCCGAGCAGCGGCTGCCCTCCTACAGCGTTCCGACCGCCTTCGCCACCCTCGACGCCTTCCCGCTCACCCCCAACGGCAAGGTCGACGTCCGGGCCCTGCCGGCGCCGGACGCCCCCCTGGAGCGGGAGGACTACCGGGCCCCCGAGGACCCGGCCGAGCAGGCGCTCGCCGAGGTCTGGTCGGAGGTGCTCGGCATCGGCAAGGTCGGCGTCGACGACAACTTCTTCGAACTCGGCGGCGACTCCATCCTGAGCATCCAGGTGGTCGCCCGGGCCCGCCGGGCCGGACTCGTCATCACCTCGAAGGACATCTTCTCCCGGCAGTCGCTCGCCGACCTCGCCCGCGCCGCCCGCCCGGTGGAGGAGGCCCCGGTCGTCCAGGCCGACGCGGACGACCACGAGCCGGCCCCGCTCGGCCCCGTCCAGGAGTGGTTCTTCGCCCACCACACCCGCGGCGCCCACCACTTCAACCAGTCCGTGCTGATCACCCTGGACGGCGCGGTCGACGAGCCCGCGCTGGCCCGCGCCCTGGCCGGCCTCGTCCGCCGGCACGAGGCCCTGCGCACCCGCTTCGCCACCGGCCCCGACGGCCGGCGGGTCCAGACCGTCAGCGCGCCGGACGCCGACGCCGTGCCGGCCGAGGCCCGGATCGAGCGGATCACCCTCGACCAGGCCGCCCCCGGGGAGCGCGCCGCCGCCATGCGCACCCTCGCCGAGGCCGCGCAGGCCTCGCTGGACCCGGCCGAAGGGCCGCTGGTGCGCACCCTGCTGTTCGACCACGGCGTCGGCGAGCCCGCGCGGCTGCTGCTCACCGTGCACCACCTGGCCGTGGACGGCGTCTCCTGGCGGATCCTCCTGGAGGACCTGGAGAGCGCCTACCGGCAGGCCGTTCGCGGCGAGGACGTCGACCTCGGCCCGGCCGGCACCTCGTACCGCGGCTGGGCGCGCCGCCTCGCCGCCTTCACCCGGGACGGCGGCCTGGACGACGAGCTGGCGCACTGGGCCCGCCCGGTGCCGGCCGGCTCCGCCGACCTGCCCACCGACCGGGAGGGCCGCAACAGCGTCGGCGACACCCGCGCCGTCAGCGCCGGCCTCGACGCCGAGCGCACCCGGCAACTGCTCCAGGACGTGCCCGCCGTCTACCGCACCCAGGTCAACGACGTCCTGCTGACCGCGCTCGGCCGCGCGCTCGCCCGCTTCACCGGCCGGGCCCGCACCCTGATCACCCTGGAGGGCCACGGCCGCGAGGAGATCCTGGACGGCACCGACGTCTCCCGGACGGTCGGCTGGTTCACCTCGATCTTCCCGGTGCTGCTGGAGTCCCCGGCCGACCGCCCGCTCGGCCGGCTCATCCGCGACACCAAGGAACTACTGCGGGCCGTGCCCGGCCGCGGCGCCGGCTACGGCCCGCTGCGCTACCTGCGCGGCGACCAGCCGCAGGCCGCCGCCCTGGCCGCGGCGCCGCAGCCCCAGGTCAGCTTCAACTACCTCGGCCAGTGGAGCGACGCCGCGGCCGGGAGCGAGCTGTTCCGCGCCGTCGAACCCGACTACGGCCTGGACCACCACCCGGACGAGGAGCGGCCGCACCTGCTGGACATCGTCGGCGAGGTCCGGCACGGCGTGCTGACCTTCGACTTCCACTACGCGCCGCAGCGCCACGACCAGGCCACCGTGCAGCGGCTCGCCGACGACTTCGCGGCGGCCCTGACCGAACTCGTCGAGCACTGCCTGACCCCCGGCGCCGGCGGCGCCACCCCCGGCGACTTCCCGCTGCTCACCCTCGACCAGGCGACCGTCGACCGGCTGGTGCCGGCCGGCTCCACCGTCGAGGACATCCACCCGCTGACCCCGATGCAGAGCGGGATGCTCTTCCACACCCTCAACCAGGACGGCGTCGGCGCCTACTCCGACCACGTCGCCTTCCGGCTGGAGGGCGTCCGCGACGTCGACGCGCTGGCCGCCGCCTGGCAGCACGTGGTCGACCGCACCCCCGCGCTGCGCACCCGGCTGGTCTGGGACGGCGTCCCCGAGCCCGTCCAGGTGGTCGAGCGCTCCGCCCGGCTGACGGTCCGCCGCCTCGACTGGACCGGCCTGCCCGCCGCCGAACTGGACCGCCGGCTCAAGGCGCTGATCGACGAGGAGCGCGCCACCGGGATCGAGCTGTCCCGGGCGCCGCTGATGCGCCTCGCCCTCGCCCGCGAGGACGAGCGGACCGTCCGCGTCGTGTGGACCTTCCACCACGCCGTCCTGGACGGCTGGAGCACCTCGCACCTGTTCGCCGACCTCTTCGCCGCCTACCAGGCGCTCACCGACGGCAGGGGCAAGGCCCCGGCGCTGCCCGAGCGCCGGCCGTTCCGCGACTACGTCGCCTGGCTGGCCCGGCAGGACAAGGACGCGGCCGCCGCCCACTGGAGCGCCCTGCTGGGCGACCTGGACGCGCCGACCCAGCTGCCCTTCGGCCGCTCGGTGCCCCAGGGCCACGAGTCCCAGTCCGCCGGGCAGGTCCGGGTGGGCCTGTCCGGCGCCGAGACCGACGCGCTGGTCGCGATGGTCCGCCGCCACCGGCTCACCCTCAACACCGCCGTCCAGGGCGCCTGGGCGATCCTGCTGGCCCGCCACTCCGGGCAGCGCGACGTCTGCTTCGGCACCACCGTGGCCGGCCGCCCGACCGAGCTGCCCGGCGCCGACACCATGGTCGGCAACCTGCTCAACACCCTGCCGCTGCGCACCGAGGTCGACCAGGACGCCCCGCTGGTGGAGTGGCTGGCGGCCCTCCAGGCCGAGCAGGCCGAATCCCGGCGCTTCGAGTACTCCTCGATCGCCGAGATCCAGCGCAGCAGCAAGGTCCCGCGCGGCAGCGCGCTGTTCCAGACCCTGGTGGTGTTCGAGAACTACCCGGGCAACGGGGCCGCCGCCGAACGCCACGGACTGCGGCTCAGCGACGTCCGCGCCGTCGACACCACCAGCTTCACGCTGGACCTCACCGCCTACGACGACGACGGCTCGCTGACCCTGCTGCTCTCCTACGACCCGGCGCTCTACGACCGCGCCCAGGCCGAGGTGCTGGCCGACCAGCTCGCCGTCCTGCTCGGCAGCATGCCCACCGCCCCCGGCCAGCGGGTCGGCGACGTCCCGATGCTGTCGCTGCGCGCCCGCGACCGCGTCCTGTACGAGTGGAACGACACCGGCACCCCGGGCGCCGACGCCTGCCTGCACGAGCTGATCGCCGAGCAGGCGCAGCAGACCCCGGACGCCGAGGCGGTGGTCTTCGAGGAGACCGTGCTGACCTACGCGGACCTGGAAGCCCGGGCCAACCGGCTGGCCCAGCACCTCGTCGGCCAGGGCATCGGCCCGGAGACCGTCGTCGCCATCTGCCTGGACCGAGGCCCGGACACCGTCATCGCCGCCCTCGGCGTCCTCAAGGCCGGCGCCGCCTACCTGCCGCTGGACCCCACCCACCCCGCCGAGCGGCTGCGCCTGGTGCTGGACGACAGCGCCGCCGCGATGCTCGTCACCCAGCGGGACCTCGCCGAGCGGCTCCCGCTGTGCGACGCGACCGTGCTCTGCCTGGACGCCGACCGCGAGGAGATCGACAGCTGGCCTGCCGAGGCGCCCAGCACCGAGGTGACCCCGGACAACCTCGCCTACGTCATCTACACCTCCGGCTCCACCGGCAAGCCCAAGGGCGTCACGGTCGAGCACCGCAGCGTCGCCCGGGCCGCCGCCGCCTGGCGCGAGGCCTACCGGCTCGACCGCGGCCCCGTCCGCCAGCTCAACCTCGCCAGCATGGCCTTCGACGTCTTCGTCTCCGACCTGACGCACGCGCTGACCACCGGCGGCGCCCTGGTGCTCTGCCCGAAGGACGCCACCACCGACCCGGTGCGCCTGCTCGACCTGATGGAGCGCCAGCGCGTCACCCACGTCGAGACGGTGCCCTCGCTGGCCAACGCGCTGGCCGACGAGGCCGCCCGCAGCGGCCGGGCCTTCCCGCCGCTGCGCTACCTGGCCGTCGGCTCGGACAACTGGCGCACCGACGACTGCCGGCGGCTGCTGAAGAGCGTCGCCCCCGGCACCGTCGTGCTCAACTCCTACGGCGTCACCGAGGCCACCGTCGAGTCCTCGTACTTCACCGTCACCCCGCAGAGCCTGCCGGACGTCGCGTCCGTGCCGATCGGCCGGCCCATCCCGGGCACCCGGATGTACGTCCTGGACGCGGACCTGGAGCCGCTGCCGGTCGGCGTCGTCGGCGAGCTCTTCCTCGGCGGCACCGGCGTCACCCGGGGCTACCTGGGCCGCCCCGACCTCACCGAGGAGCGCTTCTCCACCGACCCGTTCACGCCCCACCCCGACGGCCGGCTCTACCGCACCGGCGACCAGGCCCGCTTCCTGCCCACCGGCGACGTCGAGTTCCTCGGCCGCGGCGACGACCAGGTCAAGATCCGCGGGTTCCGGGTGGAACTCGCCGAGATCGAGGCCGTCCTGCGCCGCCACCCCGACGTCCTGGAGGCCGTCGCGGCGCTGCGCTCCGAGCCGGGCGCCGTCCTGACCGGGTACGTCGTGCCCCGGCCCGGCACCGCTCCCGAGAGCGCCGAGCTGCGCCGCTACCTGGAGGGCTCGCTGCCCCGCCACATGGTGCCGCAGGCCTTCGTCCGGCTGGACCGGCTGCCGCTGAACGCCAACGGCAAGGTGGACCGGCGGGCGCTGCCGGCCGCGGCCGCCGACGACCGCCCGGTCACCAGCAGGACGGCCCCCCGCAACCCCGCCGAGCAGGCGCTCGCCGGGCTCTGGGCGGAGGTCTTCCGGGTGCCCGAGGTCGGCGTCGACGACAACTTCTTCGACCTGGGCGGTGACTCGATCCTGAGCATCCAGGTCGTCTCCCGGGCGCGGCAGTTGGGACTGCGCCTCAGCTCGCAGGACATCTTCAGCCACCAGACCATCGCCGGGATCGCCGCCGCGATCTCGACCCACGAACCCGAGGAGCCGGCCGGCGTGAACACCGAACCCGTCACCGGAAGGGCGCCGCTGACCCCGATCCAGCGCGCCTTCTTCCACCACCACACCGAGGCCCCCCAGCACAGCACCATGTCCGTGCTGGCCGAGCTGCGCGAACTCCCCGACGAGGCGCACCTGCGCACCGCGCTCGACGCGCTCCTCACCCACCACGACGCCCTGCGCACCCGCTTCCGCACCGTCTACGGCCGCTGGCAGCAGGAGATCGCCGCCCCCGGCGACGGCTGGCCGCTGGAGCGGCTGGACCTCACCCTGGAGGCCGACCCGGAGGGCGCGCTGCTGGCCGCCGCCACCGCCGCCCAGTCCGGCTTCGACCTGGCCGATGGCCCGCTGGTGCGGGCCGTGCTGGCCGACCTCGGCGGCACCGCCGGCGCCCGGCTCTTCCTCACCGCCCACCACCTGGTGGTCGACGCGGTCTCCTGGCAGACCCTGCTCGGCGACCTGGAGACGGCCTACCGGCAGGCCGCCGAGGGCCGGCCGGTCGACCTCGGCTCGCGCGGCACCTCCTTCCTCGACTGGTCCCGCCGGCTCTCCGAGCACACCGCGGTCGGCGGCTTCGACGAGGAGCTGGACCACTGGTTCGCGGCCGGCCGCGCCGGCGGCGAGCCGCTGCCCGCCGACCTCACCGGCACCCCGACCGTCGCCACCGCCGCCGCCGTCCGGGTCGGCCTGGACGCGGAGAGCACCGACGCGCTGCTGCGCGAGGTCCCCGCGGTCTACCGCACCCAGGTCAACGACGTGCTGCTGACCGCGCTCGCCCGGGTGCTCGCCGACTGGACCGGCCGCTCCGCCGTCCTGGTGGACCTGGAGGGCCACGGCCGCGAGGAGATCTTCGACGACGTCGACCTGAGCCGCACCACCGGCTGGTTCACCACCTCCTTCCCGGTCGCCCTGGACACCGCCGACGGCGCCGACTGGGGCGCCCGGCTCCGCTCCGTCAAGGAGCAACTGCGGGCCGTCCCCCAGCGCGGCATCGGCTACGGCGCGCTGCGCCACCTCAGCCCGGCCGGGGCGCCCGGCGAGCTGCTGGCCGAAGGCCCCCGCGCCCAGGTCGGCTTCAACTACCTCGGCCGGGTCGTCGACGGCCACGACGGCGGCCTGCTGCACGACGTGCGGCTCGGCTACGGCACCGAGCAGGCGCCCGGGGAACTGCTGGAGTACCCGCTCGACATCGTGGCGTACGTGCGCGACGGCAAGCTCGGCTTCGAGCTGTTCCACTCCACCGCGACCCACACCACCGAGACCGTCCAGCGGGTCGGCGACCAGCTGGTCGAGGCCCTGCGCGGGATCGTCGCGCACTGCCGCGAGGCCGGCGCCGCCGCCTCCGGGGCCACCCCCTCGGACTTCCCGCTCGCCCGGGTCGACCAGCCGCTGCTGGACGAGCTGACCGCCCTGGGCCGGATCGCCGACCTCTACCCGGCCACGCCGATGCAGCACGGCCTGCTGTTCCACAGCCTCACCGAGGAGGGCGAGGGCGTCTACCTCGGCCAGCTGTCCTTCCTGCTGGAGGGCGGCGTGGACGCGGACGCCTTCGCCGAGGCCTGGCAGCGCCTCGCCGACCGGACCCCGATGCTGCGCACCGCCTTCGCCCGGGTCGACACCGATCAGCCGCTCCAGGTGGTCCGCGAGCACGTCACCGTGCCCGTCGAGCGGCTGGACTGGAGCGCCCTGCCGGCGGCCGAGCGCGAGCAGCGGTTCGCCGCGTACCTCGCCGAGGACCGCACCCGCGGCATCGACCTGGCCGTGGCGCCGCTGATGCGCCTGGCCCTGATCGACGAGCCGGACGGTGCCCTGCGGGTCGTCTGGACCTCGCACCACCTGCTCCTGGACGGCTGGAGCAGCGCCGAACTGGTCTCCGAGGTGGTCGACGACTACCTCCGGCTCACCGGCCACGACCGGCCCGGCCCGACCGCCCGCCGCCCGTTCCGCGACTACGTCGCCTGGCTCGGCGAGCAGGACCTGGCCGACGCCGAGCGCTACTGGCGCGAACTGCTCGACGGCTTCACCGCCCCGACCGCGCTGCCGGCCGACCGGGCCGGCGAGGAGGCGGCCCGCCAGGGCAGCGAGGCGACCAGCGTCTTCCAGCTGGAGCCCGAGGTCACCGAGCGGCTCGCCGAGGTCGCCCGGCGCCACCGGCTCACCACCAACACGCTCGCCCAGGGCGCCTGGGCGCTGACGCTCTCGCGCTACGCGGGGGAGCGGGAGGTCTGCTTCGGCTCGGCCGTCTCCGGCCGCCCCGCCGACCTGCCCGACGTCGAGTCGATGATCGGCCTGTTCATCAACAACCTGCCGGTGCGGGTCGAGGTCCGCCCCGAGCAGCCCGTCCTCGACTGGCTGGGCGACCTCCAGCGCGACCAGGTCCAGGCCCGCAGCTACGAGTACGTCTCGCTGGCCCAGATCCGCGGCTGGACCGGGCTGCCCGCCGGGGTCGACCTGTTCGACAGCTACGTGGTCGTCGAGAACTACCCCTTCGACGGCGAACTGGGCTCCGACCAGGGCATCCGGATCCGCGACGTGCGCTCCCAGGAGCCCACCAGCTACGCCATGGTGCTCGCGGTCTTCGCCGGCGAGCAGCTGTCCTTCCGGCTCGCCTACGACCCCGGGCTCTTCGACGCCGACACCGCCGACCGGGTCACCGGCGACCTGCGCGCCCTGCTGGAGGAGATCGCGGCCGAGCCCGAGCGCACCCTCGCCGAGCTGCGCGCGCTGGCCCCCGCCCACCGGGAGCGGCTGCTCACCGGCCACAACGAGACCGCCACCGCGCTCACCACCGACGCCCTGGTGCCCGAGCGGTTCGCCCGCCAGGCCGCCGCCACCCCGCAGGCCGTCGCCCTGGTCCACGGCGGCGAGCGGATCACCTTCGCCGAGCTGGACGAGCGGGCCAACCGGCTCGCCCACCACCTCGCCGACCGGGGCGTCGGCCCCGAGGTGCCGGTCGCGGTCTGCCTGCGGCGCGGCCCCGGCCTGATCACCGCGCTGCTCGCGGTGCTCAAGGCGGGCGGCGTCTACACCCCGCTGGACCCGGCCGCCCCGGCCGAGCGCCTGCGGCTGCTGGTCGAGGACGTCAAGCCCCGGGTGGTGATCGCCGACGAGGCCGCGAGCACCACACTGGCGCTGCCCGCCGACGTCGCCCTGGTCGTCCCGGAGCGCGAGCGGGACGCGATCGCGGCCCGGCCCGCCACCGCCCCCGACCCGGACCTCGCCCCGGAGCACGCCGCCTACGTCATCCACACCTCCGGCTCCACCGGCAAGCCCAAGGGCGTGCTGGTCGAGCACGGCAGCCTGGCGAACCTGCTCGACAGCCACCTGCGGACGGTCTTCGAGCCGCTGCGCGAGGCCTGCGGCGACCGCCAGGTCCGGGTCGCCCACCTGGCGCCCGCGTCCTTCGACGCCTCCTGGAACCCGGTGCTGTGGATGGTCGCCGGCCACGAGCTGCACCTGGTCGACGACGAGGTGCGGCGCGACGCGCACGCCCTGGTCGCCTACCGCGCCGAGCAGCGGATCGACTTCCTGCAGACCACCCCGTCCTGGTTCCGCCAGCTCGACGACGCCGGACTGCTCGCCCCCGGCAGCCACCCGCTGCGCGGCGCGGCGCTCGGCGGCGAGGCGATCGGCCAGGCCCAGTGGGACCGGCTGCGCGCCCAGTCCGACCTGATCGCCTACAACTTCTACGGGCCCACCGAGGCCACCGTGGACGCGCTGGTCTGCCGGGTCGCCGACAGCCCCCGGCCCGTCCTCGGCCTGCCCGTCCAGAACGTCCGGGCCTACGTCCTGGACCCGGAGCGCAACCTCGCCCCGGTCGGCGCGCCCGGCGAGCTGTACCTGGCCGGCGACGGCCTCGCCCGCGGCTACCTGGGCCGCCCCGACCTGACCGAACAGGCCTTCCTGGCCGCGCCGTTCGACCCCAAGGAGCGGCTGTACCGCACCGGCGACCGGGTCCGCCGGCTGTCCGACGGCCGGCTGGAGTTCCTCGGCCGGCTCGACGACCAGGTCAAGCTGCGCGGCTACCGGATCGAGCCGGGCGAGATCACCGCGGCCCTGGACGCCCACCCGGGCGTCGCCGAGTCCGTCGTCCTGGTCCGCGGCGAGGCCGAGCACGCCCGCCTGGTCGCCTACCTGCGGCCGGCCGCGGGCGGCGTCCCCGGCGCCGCCGAGCTCGCCGGCTACCTCGCCGAGCGGCTCCCGGCCCACCTGGTGCCGGCCGCCTTCGTCGAGGTGGAGTCCTTCCCGCTCACCCGGCACGGCAAGATCGACCGGGCCGCGCTGCCCGACCCCGCCGAGACGGTCGTCGAGGCCGCCGAGGAGTGGGTGGAGCCGCGCGACGAGACCGAGAAGCTGATCGCCGGGATCTGGTCCGAGACCCTGCACGTGGAGCGGGTCGGCGCGCACGACAGCTTCTTCGCCCTCGGCGGGCAGTCCCTGACCAGCGTGCAGGCGATCACCAGGATCAAGCAGACCTTCGGCATCCGGATCGCCTTCCGCAGCCTCCTGGAGAACCCCACCGTGGCGGGGGTGGCGCGACTCGTCGAGGACGCGCTGCTGGAGGAACTGGAGCGAGAGGCCGCGCGCCAGTCGGCGCCGGCGGCGGAGTAGGGGCAACCGACATGAGCGAGACCCAGACGTCCACGTCCCGGGAGGACCGCATCGCGGCCCTGCCCGAGCACCTGCGGGCCCTGCTGCGGGACCGCCTGGCGGGCGCCGAGGCGCCCGCCCCCGAGGCCGCCGCGAGCACCGCGCTGCGCCCCGCCGACCGTTCCCGCCCGCTGCCGATGTCCTTCGCCCAGCAGCGGATGTGGTTCCTGTACGAGTTCGACCCGGAGTCGGTCGGCTACAACTCCTCCTTCGCACTGCGGCTGCGCGGCGACCTCGACCGCGCGGCGCTGCACGGCGCGCTGGCCGCCGTCGTCGACCGGCACGAGGCGCTGCGCACCACCTACGACCAGGTGGACGGCGTCCCGGTGCAGGTCCCGCACCCGAGCGTGGACATCCCGCTGCCGGTCGTGGAGGCCGGCGGCGGGACGCCCGAGGAGCGGGAGGAGGAACTGCTGCGGCTGGTCCGCGAGGAGGCCGGTCGGCCCTTCGACCTGCGCACCGGCCCGGTGCTGCGGACCCTCCTCGTCCGGCTCTCCGACCGCGAGCACGTGCTCGTCCTGAGCATCCATCACATCGCGCACGACGGCTGGTCGCTGTCGATCGTCACCCGCGAGCTGGGCCAGTACTACGCGGCCGCGCTCCAGGGGCGCGAACCCGACCTGCCCGCGCCGGGGCCGCAGTACGCGGACTACTCGGTGTGGCAGCGCGAGCGGGCCTCCGGCGGGCGGCTCGACGAGCAGCTCGACTACTGGCGCGAGCAGCTCGACGGCGTCCCCGTGCTGGAGCTGCCGACCGACCGGCAGCGCCCCGCCGTGCCCACCGGGGCGGGCGCCTTCCACGAGTTCAGCGTCCCGGCCGAGACCGTCGCCGGGCTGCGCGAGCTCACCGAGTCCGCCGCGGCGACGCTGTTCATGACGCTCACCGCGGCCACCCAGCTGCTGCTGGCCCGGCTCTCCCGGCAGGAGGACGTCGCGATCGGCACCCCGGTGGCCGGCCGCGACGAGCCCGAACTCGCCGACCTGGTCGGCCTGTTCCTCAACACCCTGGTGCTGCGCGCCCGGACCGAGCCGGGCCTGGGCTTCCGGGACTTCCTGGGCCAGGTCCGCGACACCGTGCTGGCCGGCTTCGACCACGCGGAGGTCCCGTTCGAGCGGGTGGTGGACGCCGTCCAGCCCGAGCGCGACCCCAGCCGGATGCCGCTCGCCCAGGTGCTCATCGTCCTGCAGAACGCCCCCGAGGCGGTCCTCGACCTGCCCGGGCTGACCATGGAGCAGCTGGCCCTGCCGCAGGCGAGCACCGGCTTCGACCTCGTGGTGGCCTTCGAGGAGCGCCCCGACGGCAGCCTCTGGTCCGCCCTGGAGTACAGCACCGACCTGTACGACGAGGCCACGGTGCGCCGCTTCGCCGGCCACCTGACCACCCTGCTCGGCTCGATCGCCGCCGACCCCGACCAGGAGCTGGGCCGGCTCGACCTGCTCGACCCGAAGCAGCACAACCGGCTCACCGTGGACTGGGCCCGCAACCCGGTGGCCTTCCCCGAACAGGACCCGGTGCACCTGCTGGTGGCCAAGCGGGCCGCCGAACGCCCCGACGGCCTCGCGGTGGTGCGCGGCGACGAGCGGCTCAGCTACGCCGAACTCGACCGCCGGTCCGGGCTGTTGGCCGAGGTGCTGCGCTCCCGCGGCACCCGCCCCGGCGACGTCGTCGGCGTCTGCTGCGAGCGCGGCCCCGACCAGGTGGCCGCCACCCTCGCGGTGCTCAAGGCCGGCGCCGCCTTCCTGCCGCTGAACCCGCGCTTCCCGGCCGCCCGCCGGGAGCTGATGCTGGCCGAGACCGGCGCCGGGTTCGTCTTCACCGAACGCGCGCTGGCCGCCGACGCGGGCGAGTCCGCCGCCGAGCCGCTGATCCTGGAGGACCTGCGCCCGCAGCTCGACGCGCACACCGGGCCGGTCCCTGAGGGCGACCGGGTGGGGCCGGACGCGCTCGCCTACATCGTCTACACCTCCGGCTCCACCGGGACGCCCAAGGGCGTGCTGCTGGGCCACGGTGGCCTGACCAACGTGGTCAACGCCTCCCGGCTGATCGTCGGCACCGGCCCCGAGAACACGGTGACCCAGCTCTCCTCGCCCAGCTTCGACGGCGCGGTCTGGGAGACCTTCCTCGCCCTCGTCTCCGGCGCGGCGCTCGCCCTCCCGGCGAACGAGTCCGAGGCGCTGGGCAGCGAGCAGCTGCGCGCCATGGCGGGAGGCCGGCCCACCGTCCTCGCGCTGCCGCCCGCGGCCCTCGCGGCGGTCGAGCCCGAGGCACTGCCCGCCGGCTCGGTGGTGCTCGCCGTCGGCGACCGCTGCCCGGTCGGCCTGGCCCGCAAGTGGTCGCGGGTCCACCGCTTCATCAACGGCTACGGCCCGACCGAGAACACCGTCGGCGCCACCATGTTCGAGGTCCAGGACGAGGAGGCCGGCAGCCGGCTGTCGATCGGCCGGCCGCTGCCCAACACCGAGGTCTACCTGCTGGACCCGCACGGCAACCCGGTGCCGCCCGCCGTCACCGGCGAGATCCACCTCGGCGGCCGCGGCGTCGCCCAGGGCTACCTGGGCCGCCCGGAGCTGACCGAGCAGCGGTTCGTCCCGCACCCCTTCGCGGACGACCCCGGGGCCCGGCTCTACCGCACCGGCGACCTCGGCGCCTGGCTGCCCGACGGGCGGATCGACTTCCGCGGCCGCGCCGACGACCAGGTCAAGATCCGCGGCTTCCGGGTCGAGCCCGGCGAGATCGAGTCGGCGATGCAGCGCCACCCCGCGATCGACCAGGCCGCCGTGGTGGTCCGCGAGAGCGACCGCGGCAAGCAGCTCGTCGGCTACCTGGTCGCCGCGCCCGGCCGCGACCGGGGCGAGGCGGTCCGCGAGGTCCGCGAGGCCCTGACCGAGGAACTGCCCGCCTTCATGGTGCCCGCCGCGCTGATCCCGCTGGACGCGATGCCGCTCACCACCAACGGCAAGGTCGACCGGGACGCCCTGCCGGACGCCCGGGAGGCCCTGACCAGGGTCTCCACCCCGCCGAACGGCCCGGTGGAGACCGCGCTGGCCGAGGTGTTCCGCTCGGTGCTGGGCATCGAGGACGTCGGCGCCGAGGACGACTTCTTCCTGCTCGGCGGCGACTCCATCCTCTCCACCCAGGTGGTCGCCCGGGCCCGCCAGGAGGGCCTGCACTTCACCGCCCGGGACCTCTTCCAGCACAAGACCGTCGCCGCGCTCGCCAAGGCCGCCGGGACGGGGGAGAGCGGGCCGGCCGAGGAGGACCCGTACCGCACCGGGCCCGTGCCGCTGACCGCCGTGCAGCAGTGGTTCTTCGAGCACCACACCGTCAACCCGGGCCACTTCAACCAGTCGCTGCTGTTCGAACTCGTCCCGGGCACCGACGCCGAGGCCCTGCGTGCCGCCCTGGCCGCGCTGGTCGGGCAGCACGACATGCTGCGCGCCCGCTACACCCGCGACGCCGGGGGCGCCTGGTCCCAGGAGGTGGCGGCCGAGGCCGACGGCTGCTGGGACTTCCAGCGGCTCGACCTCGCCGGGGCGCCGGACGCCGAGGAGCGCGCCACCGAGGCGTTCCGGCAGGCCCAGAGCGGCCTGCGGCTGGCCGACGGGCCGCTGCTGCGCGCCGTCCTGGCCGACCTGGGACCGGACCGCCCGGCCCGGCTGTTCCTCACCGCGCACCACCTGGTGGTCGACGGCGTCTCCTGGCGCATCCTGCTCGACGACCTGCGCTCCGCCTACGCCGACCTGGCGGCCGGCCGGCCCGTGCGGCCCGCCCCGCGCTCCACCTCCTTCGGCCAGTGGTCCCGCCGACTGCGCGAGCACGCCCTGACCGGCGGCTTCGACGACGAGCTGGCGCACTGGCGGTCGCTGCCCGAGCCCGCCGGGGAGCCCCTGGACACCGGCCGGTTCGGTGACCGCCGCACCGCGCGGCACACCCTGACCGGGGACGAGACGGAGGCGCTGTTGCGCCGGGTGCCCGGCGTGCTGCGCGCGCAGGTCCACGAGGTGCTGCTGACCGCCCTCGCCCAGGCGCTCGCCGCCCAGGGCCACGCCGGCGACGGCGGCACCGTGATCGACCTGGAGGGGCACGGCCGCGAGGAGATCCTGGACGGCGTCGACCTGTCCCGCACCGTCGGCTGGTTCACCACGATCTACCCGGTGCTGCTCGACGTGCCCGCGGACCTGGCGCCGACCGCCGCCGTCCGGGTGGCCAAGCGCCGGCTGCGGGCCGTCCCGCGCCGCGGCATCGGCCACGGCGTCCTGCGGCTGGCGGCGGCCGCCGAGGCCCGGGAGGACCTGCTGGTCCCGGCGCCCAGGGCCCGGATCGGCTTCAACTACCTCGGCCAGTGGGACAACCAGCTGCCCGAGGGGGACCGGCTGATCCTGCGCCACCTGGACCACGGCGGCGGCGACCACGAGCCGGGCGAGACCCGCACCTACGAGCTGGACGTCGCCGCCGCGGTCGAGGGCGGCCGGATGGAGCTGTCCTGCGTGTACGCGGGCGGCCGGTTCGACGAGGCGGCGGCCACCGCCCTGCTCCAGCGCATGCACGAGGCCCTGCGCGAGATCGTCCGGGCCTGCGGATGACCGGCCGGGCCGGTACGGACACGGCCCCGCGGGGCCGACGGAAGGAAGTGACCGTTTGAACGACGACCAACCCTGGCTGGTGATCCCCCGGCCGCGCCCGGAGGCGACCCGTCGGCTGGTCTGCCTGCCGCACGCCGGCGGCAGCGCGGGCTTCTACCGGCCCTGGGCCAACCACCTCTCGGCGGCCGTCGAACTCCAGCTCGTCCAGTACCCGGGGCGGGAGGAGCGGATCGAGGACCCCTTCGTCCAGGACGCCGCGACCCTGGTGGCCCAGCTGACGCGGGCGCTGCTGGAGACCGACCGCCCCGGCGTCGAGACGGTGGTCTTCGGCCACAGCATGGGCGCGCTGCTCGCGTACGAGACCGTGCAGTCGCTGCACGCGCAGGGCCTGCCGGTGGCCCGGCTGGTGCTCTCCGGCTACCCGCCGCCGCAGGCGCCGGCCGGCTCCGGCGACGGACCGGCCGGGCGGGCGCCGGCCCGGCCCCGCGGCGACGACGAGCTCCTCGCCACGGTCGCGGGCCACGGCGGGACCCAGATGTCGATCTTCGACGACCCGGACATCCGGGAGATGGTGCTGCCGATCCTGCGCAACGACTACCTGCTGATCGACTCCTACCGGCCCACCGCGCTGCGCCCGGTGGACTGCGGGGTCGTGGTGCTCACCGGAGACTCCGACGTCACGGTGAGCGTCGAGCGGGCCCGCGGCTGGGAGGCGCTGGCCGGCAAGGAGTTCGCGTTCCACGTGCTGCCCGGCGGGCACTTCTACCTGACCGCGCAGCGGGCCCGGGTCATCTCCTTGCTGCACGACTACCTGCTGGACGGGGACTGAGCCGGCCCGGCCGGGCCGCGAACCCCCGCCGAACGCCCGTCGAACCCCCGCCGAATTCCGGCGAGTTCCGCCGAACAGATGGCACCCCCAACCATCGGGTGCCATCTGTTCGGCATGTCGGAAAACCCCCGGCGAACGCCGGGACGCGCTGGAGTGCGTGTTTCCGCTGAGGCTTAAAAGCCTGTTTTCCGGAGGCTCCGCTGCCGCAGGATTTCGAGCCATGGGACAGCCCGGGGCTCCGGGTTGAACGACCGGCTGAGAGGGTCAGGAATGCTGGGCAACGTCGTCATCGTCGGTGGTGGGACATCCGGTTGGATGGCCGCCTCGTACCTGCGCGCCGCATTCGGCGATCGCATTTCCGTCACGCTGGTGGAATCCAAGCGAATCAAGTCCATCGGGGTCGGCGAGGCGACCTTCAGCACCGTCCGGCATTTCTTCAACTACCTGGGCCTGCCGGAGCACGTCTGGATGCCCAAGTGCAATGCCACCTACAAGCTGGGCATCCGATTCGAGAACTGGCGGCGCAAGGGCCACTACTTCTACCACCCCTTCGAGCGCCTCCGGGTCGTCGACGGCCTGCCGCTCACCGACTGGTGGCTGAACAGCCGCTCCGGCGACCGCTTCGACCAGGACGTGTTCCTGATGGCCGCGATCTGCGACGCCGAGAAGTCCCCGCGCTACCTCGACGGCACCCTCTTCGAGCAGGACTTCAAGGAGGGCGGCAACACGGCCGAGCGCGACACCCTCACGGAGCAGGACACCCAGTTCCCGTACGCCTACCAGTTCGACGCCTCGCTGCTGGCCGACTTCCTCTCCGGGTACGCCACCGAGCGCGGCGCCAAGCACATCGAGGACGACGTCGTCGAGGTCGTCCAGGACGAGCGCGGCTGGATCAGCGGCGTGCGCACCAAGGAACACGGCCTGATCGAGGGCGACCTCTTCATCGACTGCACCGGCTTCCGCGGCCTGCTGATCAACCAGACCCTGGAGGAGCCGTTCACCTCCTTCCAGGACACCCTGCCCAACAACCGCGCGGTGGCGCTGCGCGTCCCGGTCGACATGGAGAAGCGCGGCCTGCGCCCCTGCACCACCGCCACCGCCTCGGACGCCGGCTGGATCTGGACCATCCCGCTGTTCGGCCGCATCGGCACCGGCTACGTCTACTCCGACGAGTACGCGACGCCCGAGGAGGCCGAGGCCACGCTGCGGGCCAAGGTAGGCCCGGACGCGGAGGGCCTGGAGGCCAACCACATCAGGATGCGGATCGGCCGCACCCGCAACGCCTGGGTCAACAACTGCGTCGCCATCGGCCTGTCCAGCGGCTTCGTCGAGCCCCTGGAGTCGACCGGCATCTTCTTCATCCAGCAGGGCATCGAGGAACTGGTCAAGCACTTCCCGGACGCCGACTGGGACCCGGGGCTGCGCCGCTCCTACAACCGCATCGTCGGCAACACCATCGACGGCGTACGGGAGTTCCTCGTCCTGCACTACAAGGCCGCCGCCCGCGAGGACAACGCCTACTGGCGGGACGCCAAGACCCGGGTGATGCCCGACGGCCTGGCCGAGCGGATCGAGCTGTGGAAGGCCAAGCCTCCGACGGAGGCCACCATCTTCCCGCACTTCCACGGGTTCGAGTCCTACTCCTACCTGGCCATGCTGCTCGGCCTCGGCGGCATCGAGCTCAAGGCCCCGCCCGCGCTCGCCCTTCAGGACGGCAGCCGCGCGGAGAAGGAGTTCCAGCTGCTGAGCGACCAGTCCGCCGAGCTCCTGAAGCGCCTGCCCAGCCAGTACGAGTACCTCGCTCAGATGCACTGACCCTTCGGCGCCCCGAGAAAGGAGGCACCATGGACAGTCTTCCGTACGTACCGGCCGCGGTGACGCTCGCTCTGCTCGTCCCCGTGGCACTGCTCGGACGCCGGCTGGCGAAGCTGCTGCGGCAGCCGGAGATCGTCGGCGAGATCATGGCCTGCCTCCTGCTCGGGGCGCTGCTGGCGAGCCAGTGGCACTGGAAGCCGGCCACCATGGACGGCGGGGCCGTCCTGGAGAAGGCGGGCCACCTCGGCCTCGCGCTCTTCCTGGTGGGCGCCGTCCACGAGATCCGGGCCGGCGGCAGCCGGCTGGGCGGGCGCACCATCGCGATGACCGCCACCGGTTCGCTGCTGCTGCCGCTCGGCTGCGGCGTCGCGTTCGCCGCGTGGGTGCTGGCCGACGGCTCCCCGGCCCTGCGCGGCGGCGCCCCGGCCGGGGTGCTGGTCCTGATGCTGGCGATCGCGCTGGCGGTCACCGCCGTACCGGTGCTGGCCGGCATCCTGGACGACCGCGGCATGCTCAACACCGCGATCGGCCGGCTCTGCATGGCGGTCGCGGTCTCCATCGACGCCGTCACCTGGTCGCTGCTGGCGATCGCGGTCGGCCTGGCGCACGGCGGCGGGAAGATCACCCCGTACCTGGTGTTCGTCGTCGGCCTGCTGGGGGCCTGGCTGATCCGTCGGGCCGGAGCCCTGCCCGGGCCCCGGGCCTGGGCCGAGCGGATCCCGGTGGCGGTGCCGATCGGGCTGACCGCCGCCGCGGCCGTGGCCGCCGCCCTGACCACCTCGCGGCTGGGCCTCACCGACGTGCTCGGCGCCGTCCTGGTCGCCCTGGCGCTGCCGGGCGACGACGGCGCCGGCCCCTGGACCAGGGCCGCCCACACCGTCGGCGGCTGGGGCCGGATCGTGCTGCCGCTGCTGTTCACGGTGACCGGCATGGGCCTCGCCTCGGCGCCGCTCAGCGTGTTCTCCTGGCAGGCCGTCGTCCTGTCCGTGGTGCTCGCGATCTTCGGCAAGCTGGTCGGCAGCTACTACGGCGCCCGGGCGGCCGGCCGGCCCGCGGTCGAGTCCATGCGGATCGCGGTGTTCCTCAACGCCCGCGGCCTGACGGAGCTCGCCGTCCTCCAGACGGGTTACCAGGCCGGGATCCTCACCCCGGCGCTCTTCCTCGCCCTCGTCGTGATGGCCCTGTTCACGACGGTGCTCAGCGGTCCGCTGCTGTGGGTCATCGACCGGCGCACGGCGAGCGTGGACGCGCCCCGGACCGCGGAGCCGGTCCCCTACCCAGTCGAGCGGTGAATCACGTGGAACTCGTCACCTCAACCCCCTCCGATTTCCGGACCTTCATGTCCGGCTTCCCGAGCGGCGTCGCCATCGTCACCTCGCTGGACGACGCGGGCCGGCCCTGGGGCATGACCTGCTCCGCCCTGTGCAGCGTCACCGTCGAACCGCCCACCCTGCTGGTCGGCATGCGGGCGGAGAGCCCGACCCTGAAGGCCGTGCTGCGCAGCGGCCAGTTCGCGGTGAACCTGCTGCACGCCGAGGGCCGCGGCACCGCCGAACTGTTCGCCTCCGGTGACCCGGACCGGTTCGACGCCACCACCTGGCGGCTGCCCCCCGGCGCCGGCGGACCCCACCTCGTCCACGACGCCCACGCGGTGGCCGACTGCCGGGTCAGCCAGCTGGTCCCCGTCGGCGGCCAGCGGATGGTCTTCGGCGAGGTCATCCGGATCACCGAGCTCAGCGACGCGTCGCCGCTGCTCTACGGGAGGAGACAGTTCAGCACCTGGCCCGCCTAGCAGAGCTAGCAGAGCGTCCCCACAAGACGCCCAGACCACCGTTGTGGAGGAGAGATGACCGCTCAACCCACCGACGCGGACACGCCGCAGGGCACACCCGCCCGCGACCAGGGCATCCAGCGCCACAGCGCGATGCCGGTCCGGAAGTACCAGCCGTACCAGGCGGTCGGGCTGCCCGACCGCGGCTGGCCGGGCCGCCGCGCGGAGCAGGCCCCGCTGTGGTGCAGCGTCGACCTGAGGGACGGCAACCAGGCCCTGACCGACCCCATGGACATCACCCGCAAGCGGCGGATGTTCGACCTGCTGGTCGCCATGGGGTTCAAGGAGATCGAGGTCGGCTTCCCCACCTCCTCGCAGGACGACCACGCCTTCCTCCGCCACCTCGTCGACACCGGCGCGATCCCGGACGACGTCGTCGTCCAGGTCATGACGCCGATCCGCGGCGACTTCATCGAACGCACCGTCAAGGCCCTTGAGGGCGTGCCGCGCGCCGTCCTCCAGATCTTCAACCCGACCTCGGAGGTCCAGCGCCGCCTGGTCTTCCGCAAGGACCGCCGGCAGACCACCGCCATGGCGCTCGACGGGGCCGAACAGGCCCTCAAACTCCAGGACTCGATCCCCGGCACGGAGATCTACCTCCAGTACGCGCCGGAGTCCTACACCCAGACCGAGCCGGACTACGCGCTCGAACTCTGCAACGCCGTCCTCGACTTCTGGGCCCCGCGGGCCGCGCACACGCTGCGGATCAACCTGCCCTCCACCGTCGAGGTGTTCCCGCCGCAGGAGTTCGCCGACCGGATCGAGTACACCCACCGCAACCTGCTCCACCGCGAGCGCACCATCCTCGGCGTGCACCCGCACAACGACCGCGGCAGCGGCGTCGCCGCCGCCGAACTCGCCGTCCTCGCCGGGGCGGACCGGGTCGAGGGCACCCTGTTCGGCAACGGCGAGCGCTCCGGCAACGTCTGTCTGGTCACCCTGGCCATGAACCTGTTCTCCCAGGGCGTCGACCCGATGCTGGACCTGAGCGACATCGACGGCATCCGCCGCATCGTCGAGAGCTGCAACCAGATGCCCGTCCACGCCCGCCATCCGTGGGCCGGCGACTTCGTCTACACCTCCTTCGCAGGCTCCCACCAGGACGCCATCGCCAAGGGCCTGCGCGCCCGCGAGGAGTCCGGGCAGGAGGTCTGGGACGTGCCGTACCTGCCGATCGACCCGCGCGACATCGGCCGCGACTACCAGGCGCTGATCCGGATCAACACCCAGTCCGGCAAGGGCGGCATCGCCCACCTGCTGCGCACCGAGTACGGCATCGAGCTGCCGCGCCGCCTCCAGATCGACTTCGCCGCCGAGATGCAGGCGGTCTGCGAGGAGATCGGCGGCGAGATCACCGGCGACCAGCTGTGGGAGCACTTCGTCGAGCGGTACGTGGCGCTGGGCACCGAGACCGTGCCCGGCCTGCCGGCGCCGGAGCCGCTCGTGGCGGAGCCCGGCGACACCCGCTGGAGCGGGGCCACCGCCGAGGCGGTGGCCGGCTACGGGCTCGACGCCGTCGTCCAGGGCCTCGTCGTGGAGCGGGCCGGCGCACCGCTGAACGCGGTCACCGCCGCCTTCGAGATCGTCGTGGACTCCCACTCCTACTGGGGAGTCGGCATCGCCGAGGAGGAGGGCGAGGCCGTCGGCCGGGCCGTCCGGGCCGCGTCCCTGCGGGCGCTGCTGGACACCGAGCGGTCCGGTCTGTCCGAGGCCCGCTAGGGCCACCGGGCTGACCGGCCGGGCAGGGCCGGACCGACGGGCTGAACAGGTCCGGAGGGCTTTGACAGGGCCGCCGTGGGCGGGGGAGGGAGGAACCAAGCATGCCCTGGAACACCTTGATCGACGTGGCACGGGAGGACGTGCTCCCGCTGACCGCCCAGATCCGGGACGGCATCAAGCGGGAGATCGCCGAGGGGGCGCTGCACCCCGGCACCCGGCTGCCGTCGAGCCGTCAGCTCGCCGAGGACCTCCGGGTGTCCCGCAGCGTCGTCGTCGAGGCCTACGGGCAACTCGTCGCCGGCGGCTACCTGGAGGCGACCCGGGGGTCGGGCACCCGGGTCGCCACCCACCTGGACCGGGGCACCCGGATGCCGACCCTGCTCGGCGACGCCCGCCCCGCCCCGGTGATCCGCTGGGACCTGCGGGCCGGCGGCGCCGACGCCTCCGCCTTCCCCCAGCGCGAGTGGCTGGCCGCCTACCAGCGGGCCGCGCGCCGGCTCGGCCCGCGCGACCTCGGGTACCCGCCGGTGTCCGGCGTCCCGGCGCTGCGCGCCGAACTCGCCCGCTACCTCGGGCGGGCGCGCGGCGTGCACACCACCCCCGAGCACGTCATGGTGGTCTCCGGGTTCGCCCAGACGCTCGGCCTGGTCTGCGCCACGCTGCCCCGCACCGGCCTCGGCGCGCTCGCCGTCGAGGACCCGTGCCACCCGCAGCAGCGCCAGTTCATCGTCGAGTCGGGCCTGGACTGCCCGTCCGTCCCGGTCGACGAGCAGGGCATCGACGTGGCCGCGCTGGCCCGCACCGGCGCCCGCGCGGTGCTGGTCACCCCCGCCCACCAGTTCCCCACCGGCGCCGTGCTCAGCGCCGAGCGGCGGGCCGCCCTGGTCCGCTGGGCGGAGGACGTGGACGGCTGGATCATCGAGGACGACTACGACGGCGACCTCTGGCTGGACCACGGCCGCCGGCCCACCGCGCTGCAACGGCTGTCCCCCTCCCGGGTGCTCTACGCGGGCACCGCGAGCAAGTCGCTGGCCTCCGGGATGCGGCTGGGCTGGCTGGTCGCCCCGCCCCGGCTGCGCCGCCGTCTGGAGGAGGTCCGCTCCCAACGGGACCTCGGCTGCGACGTGTTCACCCAGCACGCGTTCGCCGAACTGCTGGACGGCGGCGAACTCGACCGACACCTGCGGCGCCAGCGCGAACGGCTGCGGGCCCGCCGCGAGGTCTTCCACGAGGCCGTGCGGCGCCGGCTGCCGGGGGCCCGGATCGTGGGCGCCTTCGCCGGGCTGCACGCCTACGTCCAGCTCCCGCACCGGGTGGACGAGGCCGCGCTGGTCGCCCGGGCGCTGCGCCGCTCGGTGCTGGTGCGCGGCGGCCGCTCGTACCACCACCGGTCCTGGCAGTCCGGGCCGGCCCTGGTGGTGGGGTACGCCGGGGTGCCCCGCAGCGGCGTCGCCGAGGCGGTGCGGGAACTGGGCGAGGCCTACGCCGAGTCGGCGGCGGACGGCTGCCTGCGCAGTGCCTGAGCCGCGCCCCGGCACGGAACGCGGCAGGGACGGCACCGAGAGACGGCCGGACGCCCGGACGGACAGCGGACAGACAGCGGAGAGTCGAGGACACGGCATGGTGACGACGAGGACGGGCGGCGCCCCCGCGCCGCTCGCGGTGCGCGAGGCGGCCTGGCATCTGCCCGAGCAGCGGGTGCCGGTCGGCGAACTGCCCGAACTGGCGGGCCTGGACGGCGGGCGCCGAACCACGCTGGCCGGCCTGGGGATCGACACCGTGGCCGTCGACCGCGAGCTCGGCCCGACCGGGCTGGCCGAGCGGGCGGCCCGCAGCGCGCTCGCCGGCGCCGGGCTCGCCGCCCAGGACCTGGACGCCCTGATCGTCGTCGACTCCCGGGCCCCCGAGACCCTGCTCAGCTCCGAGGCGACCAGGCTCCAGGCCCGGCTCGGCGCCGACCAGGCCGTCACCTTCGGCGTCGGCGGCCTCGGCTGCGTCTCGCTCGGCCCGGCCCTGCTCGCCGCCCGCGGACTGCTCGCCGCCGACCCGGACGTCCGGCACGTCCTGGTCGCGCACGCCTCCACCCCGGCCACTCCCGGCCGCTACCGGCACCCCGTCACCGTCAACGGGGACGCCGGGCAGGCCCTGCTGCTCGCCCGCACCGGCCCGGTGCGGGTGCTCGACCTGGTCCAGGAGACCAACGGCGCGTACTGGGACCTCTTCCGGGTGGACTACCGGGACCGCCCCTGGGAGCGCTGGCAGGAGGAGTGCCGGGACCTGCCCGGCTACTCCTTCCGGCTCGCGGTGGAGACCAGGAACCGGCTCACCGCGCTCCTGGAGCGGCTGCTCAAGCGGCACGGCCTCGACCGCGCCGACGTCGCCGGCTACGCCAGCCAGAACCTCTCGGCGGGCGGACTGCGCTTCCTGGCGGAGTCGCTGGGTGTCGAACTCCTGCCGGAGTGCCGGGAGAACCTGGCCCGGTACGGCCACCTGGGGCCGAACGACGTCTTCCTCAACCTCTGGACGGCGCTGGCGAACGGGCGGCTGGCCGAGGGCGACCGGGTCGTCCTGGTCAACGTCAGCCCGGTGGCGGCCTGGAACCTGCTGCTGGTGGAAATCGGACCCTGGGAGAGCACCGCGTGACCGACACGGCAATCGAGATACGGGAGTTCCTGACCGTCGCACTGCGCCGGCCGGTGGCGCCGGACGAGGACTACTTCGCACTGGGGCTCGCGGACTCGCTGTTCGCGCTGGAGCTGGTGGTCTTCGTCGAGGAGCGGTTCGACATCCGGATCGAGGTGGACGACCTCGACCTGGACTCCTTCCGCACCGCCGAGCGGATCGCCGCGCTGGTCGAGCGCAAGCGGGCCGGCCTGGGCGCGGGCGGGGAGACGGGGGCCGGCTGTGCCGCCCACGGCTAGCGAGACCCGTCCGTCCGCCCCGTCCGACCTGGGGGCTCCGGTGGTCGACGCCGCCGCCGAGCTGGCCGCCGCCGTCCGCGACGATGCCGCCCGCTGGGACGAGCAGGGCGCGCTGCCCGACGAGGCCGTCCGCGCGGTGGCCGCCGCCGGGCTGCTCGGCCTCGACCTGCCCGCCCGCCACGGCGGCGCCGGCGCCACCCCGGCCCAGCTGGGCGAGGCCGCCGCGCACCTGGGCGGCGTCTGTGGCGCCCTGCGCGCGCTGCTCACCGTCCAGGGCATGACGGCCGCGGCGCTGCTGCGCTGGGGCGGCGAGGAGCAGCGCGCGCGGTGGTTGCCCGCACTGGCCTCCGGCGAACGCCTCGCCGGCTTCGCCGCCACCGAACGGGAGGCCGGCAGCGCGCTCGCCGAGGTCGGGACGCGGATCGAGGACGACGGCGAACGGCTGGTCGTCACCGGCGCCAAGCGCTGGGTGACCTTCGGGCAGAGCGCCGACGTGTTCCTGGTGCTGGGGCGCACCGACGCCGGCCCGACGGCCGTCCTGGTGGAGGCCGACCGGCCCGGGATCGTCCGCGAGCCCGTCAGCGGCCAACTCGGCCTGCGCGCCGCGCGGATCGCCCACCTCACCTTCGACCGGGTGCGGGTGCCCCGGGAGAACCTGGTGGCGCCGCCCGGGCTGGGCCTGACCCACACCGCCGCCGTGGCGCTGGACCACGGCCGGTTCACGGTGGCCTGGGGCTGCGTCGGCATGGCGGAGGCCTGCCTGGCCGACGCCGCCGAGCACGCCGCGCGCCGGGTCCAGGGCGGCGTGCCGCTGGCCGGGCACCAGCTGGTGCGCTCGCTGCTCGCCCGCTCCGCCGTCGACACGGCGGCCGCCCGGGCGCTGGCCGAGCGGGCCGCCGAGGCCCGGGCCGGCTCGCCGCTGGGCGCCGCCACCGAGACCGTGGTCGCCAAGTACGCGGCGTCCGGGGCGGCGAAGGCGGTCGCCGACCGGGCCGTCCAGATCCTCGGCTCGGCGGGCTGCGAGCCCGGTGTCCGGGCCGGCCGGTTCTACCGGGACGCCAAGGTGATGGAGATCATCGAGGGCAGCCCGCAGGTCGCCGAACTGCACATCGCCGACCGCCTGCTGCGCCAGGGGGTGCGCCGATGACCGGGCCGCAGCAGCGCGGGGCGGAGCAGGGCGGGGCGGAGCAGGGCGGGGCGGGGCAGAGCGGGGCGGGGCAGAGCAGGGCGGAGCCGACCGTCAAGGTCCTGGTCTGGGACCTCGACGACACCCTCTGGGACGGCACCGTGCTGGAGGGCGACGATCCGGTGCCGTTCCCCGCCGCGACTGCCGCCCTGCGGGCGCTGGACGAGCGCGGCGTCCTGCACGCCGTCGCCAGCCGGAGCGACCGGGCCGTCGCCACCGCGCACCTGGAACGGCTCGGACTGCACGAGCTGTTCACGGTGCTGGAGATCGGCTGGGGGCCCAAGTCGGGCGCGGTGCGCCGGATCGCCGAGACCATCGGCATCGGGCTGGACACCGTGGCCTTCGTCGACAACGACCCGGTCGAGCGCGCCGAAGTGGCCGCCGCCCACTCGGTGGTGCGCTGCTACCCGGCCGAGCAGGTCGCCGCACTGGCCGAACTGCCGGAGTTCCGGCCCGAGTTCGTCACCTCCGACGCCCGTGAACGCCGGTTGCGTTACCGCGGCGAGGCGCTCCGCACCCAGGCCCGGGAGGATCACCAGGGCACCCCCGAGGAGTTCCTCGCCTCACTGGGGCTCGAACTGGTGATTCGTCAGGCCGGGCCGGACGACCTCGCCCGCGCCCACGAACTCACCGTCCGCACCCACCAGCTCAACACCACCGGCCGGACCTACGGCCTGCCGGAGCTGCGCGCGCTGTGCGACTCGCCCGACCACCGGGTGCTGGTCGCCGAACTGACCGACCGGTTCGGCGACTACGGCACCATCGGCCTCGCGCTGAGCGAGCGGACCGGGCACCGGGAGGGCGACGGCCCGGCCGGGCCGGCCGAGGTGCTGCGGCTGCTCCTGCTGTCCTGCCGGGTGATGTCCCGGGGCATCGGGCCGGCGCTGATCGGGCACGTCGTGCGCGCGGCCCTCGTCGAAGGGCGCCGCCCGCTGGCCGAGTTCGTGCCCACCGACGTCAACCGGGTGATGCTGGTGAACCTCCGGTTCGCCGGGTTCACCGTGGTGGGCCAGGAGGGGGAGGGCCGGCTGCTGCTCGGCTACCCGCCCGCCGCTCCGCCGCCCCCGCCGCCGGGCCACCTGCGGCTGATCACCCCGGAAGCGGCCGAGGCACCCGAGGCCCCCGAGGCGCCCAACGCCCCTGTCGCCCTTGAGGCCCCCGACGCCCGGAACCGGCCGTGACCGGGCCGGAATCCGTCGTGACCAGGAAGGACACCGTGCACCCGCAAGACACCCAGAACCGCGAGGCAGGCGAGGCCCGGGCGGCCCGCACCGACCGGATCCCGGTCGGGATCGTCGGCGCCGGCACGATGGGCACCGCCGTCGCCCAGGTCTTCGCCGCGGCCGGGCACCCCGTGGTGGTGGTCGACCGGCAGCGGGCCGCCCTCGACGCCGGCCCCGGCCGGCTGCGGGACGGGCTGCGCGCCGCGCGGCTGCTCGGCCGCCGCCCGGCCCCCGGGGAGGCTCGTGCCGAGACCCCCGGCGAGGCCCGCCCCTCGGCGGCGGAGACCGTCGAACTGGTCGACTGGACGGACGAGTTCGGGCGCCTCGCGGTGGCCGGCTTCGTGGTGGAGTGCGCCTCCGAGCGGCTGGCCGTCAAGGAGCGGGTGCTCCGGGAGCTCGACCGGGTCTGCGCCCCCGCCACGGTGTTCGCCTCCTGCACCTCGGCGATCCCGGTCGAGCGGCTCGCCTCCTAC
This sequence comes from Kitasatospora sp. NPDC091276, assembly GCF_040684355.1. NCBI lineage: Bacteria > Bacillati > Actinomycetota > Actinomycetes > Kitasatosporales > Streptomycetaceae > Kitasatospora > Kitasatospora sp. NPDC091276. The sequence continues at coordinate 92,980 of NZ_JBFBFU010000025.1, forward strand.
ACCGACCGGGCCGACCGGGTGCTCGCCACGCACTTCATGAACCCCGCGTACCTCAAGGAGACCGTCGAGGTGGTGCGCGGCCCGGCCACCACCGCCCGGACGCTGGAGACCACCCTCGCCCTGCTCGCCGGGGTCGGCCGCCGCGCCCACGTCGTCCGCGACTCGCCGGGTTTCGTCTCCAACCGGGTGCTGATGCCGATGGTCAACGACGCGGCCGCCCGGGTGCAGGAGGGCGTGGCCGACGCGGAGACCGTCGACCTGATCTTCCAGGAGTGCTTCGGTCACGCCATGGGCCCGCTGCGCACGGCGGACCTGATCGGGCTCGACACCATCGTCGACACCCTCGACGTCCTGCTGGAGACCACCGGCGACGAGCGGTTCCGGCCCTGCGACCTGCTGCTCGACCTGGTGCGGCGAGGACACTTCGGCCGCAAGACCGGGCTGGGCTTCTACGCCTACGGGACCCGCCCGTGACCGCCGGCCGTCCTGCCCCCGACGTGCTCGACCTGATGCGCGAGCGGTTCCGTACGCTGCCCGACCGGACCGCCGTGGCGGTCGGCGATCAGGATCTGACGTATCGTCAACTCGATCTCGAAACAAGTGCGTTGGCGGGCCGGCTGGCCGCCGCCGGGGTCGCCCCCGGTCGGCTCGTCCTGATCCACCGCCGCCAGGGCGTGCGCACCGTCGTCGGCATGCTGGCCGCGCTGCGGCTGGGCGCCGCCTGGTGCGTCCTGGAACCCGAGCGCCCCGCCGCGATGGTGCGCGCCCTGCTGCGCGACAGCGGCTGCGCCGTCCTGGTGTACGACGACGGCGACCCGGCCACCCCGCCCGCCGCCGTACGGGAGTTGACGGCCGGCTGCGGGCAGCCCGTCACGGCGGTGGCCGAGAGCGGATCGGCCCCGGCCGTGTCTCCGGCCGCCGGCCGGTCGGACGCCGTGGTTCCCCCGACCGCACCGGCCTACGCCGTCACCACCTCCGGGACCACGGGGGAGCCCAAGGCCGTCCTGGTCTCCCGCGGCGCGCTCGCCCACCTGGTCGCCTCCCGCGCCGAGGACCCCGCCGCGACCACCTTCACCGCCTCCCGGCTCTCCTGGGACGCGCCGCTGCTGATGCTGTTCCACACGCTCTGCGGCGGCGGCACGGCGGTGCTGCCCGACGAACGGGCCCTGCCCGACCCGGAGGCCGCCGCCGCGCTGATCCGCCGCCACCGGGTCGAGGTGGCGGTCAGCCCGCCCTCGTTCCACGTGCTGGTGCTGCCCCACCTGGCCGGCGCCGACGCCCACCTGCGGCAGTGGATCGTCGGCGGGGAGGCGCTGTCGGCCGCGCAGGCCGAGCGGCACCGGGCCGTCCTGCCCGGCACCCGGCTGGTCAACGAGTACGGCGCCACCGAGACCACCGTCACCGTGCTCGCCCAGCCGGTCGCGTCCGCGCCGCTCGACCCCGTCCCGATCGGGCGGTCCACCCCGGGCAACCGGATCCACCTGCTGGACGAGCGGCTCGCCCCGGTCGGGCCCGGGCGGACCGGCGAGCTGTACGTGGCCGGGCCGCAGGTCGCCGAGGGCTACGCCGGGCGCCCGGCCGAGACCGCGCTGCGCTTCCTCCCCGACCCCTTCGCCACCACCCCCGGCGCCCGGATGTACCGCACCGGGGACCTCGCCTCCGCCGACCCCACCGGGGCGCTGGTGTTCCGCGGCCGGGCCGACGGGCAGCTCAAGGTGCGCGGCGTCCGGGTCGAACGCGAGGCCGTCGAAGCGGCGCTGGAACGCCACCCCGCCGTCCGGCAGGCCGCCGTCCTCGCCGTGACCGGCCCCGACGGCGCCACCGCGCTGGCCGCGTGCTGGCTCCCCGCCGACCCCGCCGCCCCCGCGCCGGACACCACCGAACTGCTGGCGCACTGCACCGCCCTGCTCGGCGGCCAGGCCCGGCCGGAGCGCTTCGTCCGGATGGCCGGATTCCCGCTCGCGCCGTCCGGCAAGACCGACCTCCAGGCACTGCGCGCCCTGCTCGCCGAAGACCCCGGCGAGCCCGGCGGGTCCGGCGGGCCGGACGGTCTCGGCGGACGCGACGAGCCCGTCGAGGCGGACGGCGCCCCGCGGCTCGTGACGCGCTACTGGACCGAGGTCCTCGGACACGGCGACTTCGGACCGGACGACGACTTCTTCGCCGTCGGCGGCAACTCGCACCGGATCGTCGAACTCCACCTGCGCCTCGAAGGCCGCTGGCCCGGCGCCGTCCGCGTCGGCCGGCTCTTCGACCTGCGCACCGTCGCCGAGCAGGCCGCCGCCGTCGCCGGGGAGCCCGCCACCCCGGAGCCCGTCGCCCCGGCGGCCGGAGCGCCCACGGGCGGCGCCCGGCCCGACGCCGCGTACGAAGTCTGACGAACGGGAGAGAGCAGCAGTGACCAGGACCCCAGCGACGGCCCCCGCCGACACCGACATCGCCGTCGTCGGCATCGGCGCCCGCTTCCCCGACGCCGACGACCTGGCGGCCTTCCGGGCCAACCTCGCCGCCGGCCGGGACTCCGTCGGGGACATGCCCGCCGCCCGGGCCGCTGCCACCGGACTCGACCCGGACGCGGGCTACCTGCCGATGGGCCACCTCGCCGACGTCCACACCTTCGACCACGCCTTCTTCGGCCTCTCCCGGCGCGAGGCCGCCCTGATGGACCCCCAGCAGCGGATCGCGCTGGTCCTCGCCCACCAGGCCGTCGAGGACGCCGGCTACGCCGCGAGCGCCCTGCGCGGACGCCAGGTCGCCGTGGTGCTCAGCGCCGCCGCCTCCGGCTACCTCGGCGCCGCCACCGAGCCCGGCCCGCTCAGCGCCCTCGGCAACGTGCCCTTCGCGCTGCCCGCCCGGATCGCCCACGTGCTCGGCTTCGAAGGCCCCTGCTACGCCGTCGACACCGGCTGCAACGGCTCGCTCGTCGCCGTCCACCAGGCCTGCCGCGAACTGCGCGACGGCGAGGCCGAGTACACGCTCGCCGGCGGCTTCAGCCTGCGCCCCGGCGGCCTGCCCGCCCGGCAGACCGAAGGCATGACCGAACTCGTCTCCCCGAGCGGCCGCTGCCGGGCCTTCGACGCCGACGCCGACGGCACCGCCAGCGGCGAGGGCGGCGCCGTCCTGCTGCTCACCACCCTCGGCCGGGCCCGCGCCGACGGCACGCCCGTCCACGCCGTGATCCGCGGCAGCGCCGTCCGGCACAACGGCCGCGCGGCCGCCACCATCAGCACCCCGAGCGCACCCGCGCACGCGGCGGTGATCGGCGCGGCCTGGCGCGCCGCCGGGCTCGACCCCGCCCTGGCCGGCTACCTGGAGGCGCACGGCTCCGGCACCCGGCTCGGCGACGCCGTCGAACTGGAGGGCCTGGCCCAGGTGTTCGGGCCGCGCGGGTTCGGGGCGCGGGGCCGGCGGCTGCCGATCGGCTCGGTGAAGACCAACGTCGGCCACCTCGACCACGCGGCCGGGATCGCCGGCCTGGTCAAGGCCGTCCTCGCGGTCGGCCACGGCGAGCTGTACCCGTCCCTGCACTTCCGCCGGCCCGTCGACGAGGCCGCCCTCGAACCCGTCGAGGTGGTCACCGCGCTGCGCCCCTGGGAGGGCGAGGAGCGGATCGCCGGCGTCAGCTCGTACAGCCTCGGCGGCATCAACGCCCACTGCGTGGTCCAGCGGCCGCCCGTGCCCCCGCGCGCCGACCGGCGGGGCACCCCCCGGCTCGTCGGCGTCTCCGCGCGCAGCCGCACCGCGCTCGCCCGGCTCTGCGCCGACCTCGGCACCGCGCTGACCGGCCCGGCCGCCCGCGACACCGACCTCGACGACGTCGCCCTCACCCTCAACTCCGGGCGCACCCACTACGGACACCGGGTGGCGGTGCGGGCCCGCGACACCGCCGAGCTCGGCCGGGCCCTGCTCGAACGGGCGGCCCGGCTCGACGCCTCGGCACCGGCCGACGGCGCCCCGCGCGGCGGCCGGACCAGGCCGCCCGCCGTCTGCCTGCTGCTCTCCCCGGACGCCGCGCCCGACGCCCCCGGCCCGACGGAGCTGCCCGACACGCTGCCCGCCACCGGCCCGGCGGCCCGGCTGCTCGCCGGCCAACTCGCCCTCCACCGCGAGCTGTCGCGCTGCGGCGTGCCCGTGGAGACCGTGCTGAGCAGCGGCGTCTCCCGGTACGCCGCCCGGTACCTGCTCGGCACCCTCACCGCCGAGGACACCCGCGAACTCGCCACCGGCACCGGTGCCGAGGCCGCGCCGCCCGACCGGGACCGGCTCGTCGCGGCGGCCGAACGGCTCGCCGCCGCCGGACCGGTGGTGTTCCTCGACCCCGGCCCCGGCGGGGTCCTCGGCCGGCTGCTCGCCGAGCGGTTCGGCCCGGAGGGGCAGGACGGCGCCCGGCTGGTCACGGCCGCCGACGACGGGTTCGCCGCGCTGCTCGGCCGGCTGTACGAATGCGGCCTGGACCTGGACTGGACGGCGCTCGGCCCCGAGCCCGGCACCGCCCGCCGGCTGCGCCTGCCCGGACACCCGCTGGCCGCCACCCCCTGCTGGATCCGGCCCGCACCGGCGGCCCCCGCGCTGCCCGTCGTGCCCGTCGCATCCGCCGTGCCCGTCGCGTCCGCGGCGCCCGCCGTCGAGCGCGCCGGGACCGGCCCCGCCGAGGACCCCGAACGCTGGCTCGCCGAAGTCCTGGGAGAACTCCTGCACAGCGAGCAGCCGCCCGGCCCGGAGGCCGACTACTTCGAACTCGGCGGCAACTCGATCATCGCCCTCCAGCTCGCCGACCGGATCCAGACCCGCTTCGGCTTCCGCCCCCGGCTGCTCGACGTCTACGAACACCCCGCCGTCGGCGCGTTCGCCGACCTCATCCGCCGCCGGGCCGGCGCCCCCGCGGCCCCCGCCCTGCCGCCGATCACCCCGCGCGACACGCCCCCGGTCACCTCCTTCGGCCAGGACCGGATCTGGTTCCACCACCAGCTCGACCCCGGCACCACGCTCTACAACCTCCCGATGGTCAGCCTGATCAGCGGCCCGCTCGACATCGACGCCGTCCGCGGCATGTGGCACGACCTGATGCTGCGCCACGAGGTGCTGCGCTCCAACTTCGCCGAGGAGGACGACGAGCCGGTGCTGCGGATCCGCCCGGAGCCCGGCGACTTCTTCGCCTTCCATGACGTCTCCGCGGATCCGGACCCGCTCGCCGCCGCCCGCGAACTCGTCCGGCAGGCCGCCGAGCACCGCTTCGACCTCGCCCACGACCCCCTGGTGCGGGTGCTCGTGGTCCGGACGGCCCCCGAGCAGCACGTGCTCCAGGTGACCATGCACCACGCCGTCAACGACGGCGCCTCACCGCGGATCTTCGAACGCGAGCTGCCCGAGCTGTACGCCGCCCGCCGCGAGGGCCGCCCGCACCGGCTCGCACCGCTGCCGGTCCAGTTCGCCGACTACGCGGCCTGGCAGCGCGAACTGGTGGCCGGCCCGGCCCTGGACCACGAACTCGCCTACTGGTGCGAGACCCTGCGGGACGCGCCGGTGCTGCGGCTGCCCACCGACCACCCGCGCCCGGCCCGCAGGGACCACGCCGGCGACCTCGCGGTGTTCACCGTGGACGCCGCCCTGATGCGGGAGCTGCGGCGGCTCGCGGCCGACCGCTCCGTCACCCTCTTCGTGGTCCTGCTCGCCGGCCTCTACCTGCTGCTGGCCCGCCGCAGCGAGCAGGACGACCTGGTCGTCGGCATCCCGACCACCGGGCGCAACCGGCCCGAACTCGAAGGCCTGATCGGCTTCTTCAACAGCACCGTGGCGCTGCGCGCCGACCTGTCCGGCGCCCCGTCGGTGACCGCCTTCCTGCACCGGGTGCGCGCCGTGGTGCTGGAGGCCCTGGAGCACCAGGAGATCCCCTTCGACCGGGTCGTCCAGGCGCTGACGGACGAGCGCGATCCGGGCCGGAGCCCGCTGTTCGACGTGTTCTACGTGCACCAGGAGCTGCCGCCGATCCAGCAGATCGAGGGCACCTCGACCGGGTACTTCGACATCGGCCACAGCGCCGGCAACCTGTTCGGCGGCCTGCCGGCGGGCACCGCCAAGTTCGACCTCACCCTGATCACCTCCGACCGGGTCGGCGACGACGCCATGACCGCCTGCCTGGAGTTCAGCACCCAGTTGTTCACGAGCGAGACGGCGGCCGCGTTCGTCGAGGAGTACACCGAGCTTCTCCGCGAACTAGCCGCCGCCGATGGCGAGTTGCCGATCTCCCGGCTGCGGGCCGGGGCGCCGGCGGCCGTCTCCGCCGACGCGGTCCCGGCCGCCTCCGCCGAGGTGCCGGCGGCCGGCCCGCCCGGGCCCGTCCGGCTCGACGTCCCCACCGACCGCCCCCGCCCGGGCCGCCCCGACTACACCGAGCGCAGCGTGACCGTCCCGGTCGACGAGTCGCTGCGCGGCGCGATCGCCCGGTCCGGCCCGCACCCCGACCGGGTGCTGCGGGCCGGCTGGCTGGTGCTGCTCTCGTGGATCTCCGGCCAGGACGAGGTGGCGGTCGGCCTGCCCGGCGGCGCCCTGCTGCGGGCCGACCTCGCCGACGAACCCGCCTTCACCGACCTGCTCGGGCGGACCACCCCCGACGGGACGGCCGGCCCCGGAGCCGAGCCCCCGGTCCGCTCCCGGGGCGACGGCGACGGCGACAGCGACAGCGACGGCGGTGGCGGTGGCGGTGGCGGTGGCGGTGGCCACGGCGTCGGTCCGCGCGGGGCCGAACTCGACCTGGGGTGGCGGGCGGAGAGCGGCGCCGCCCCCACGGCGCTGACCGTGCACTACGCCCCCGAACTCTTCGACCCGCCGACCGCGACCGGCTTCGCCACCGGCCTGCGCGAGCTGCTGCGCGGCCTGCTCGCCGAGCCCGACCGCCCGGTCCACGACGTGGCGGCCGACTACGCCGACTACGCGGACCGGGCCGACTGCGCGGACCACGCCGACCACGCCGACGCGCCCGAGAGCGTGACCCCGCACTCCGACGACGACACCGTGAGGGCCCTGTGAGCAGCTCCACCGCCACCCCGCTCGACGCCGCCCGGCGTGCCGTCCTGCGGGACACCCCGTCCCTGCCCGCCGACTGCGTGGCGCGCCTGGTCCGCTTCGAGGGCCCGGTCGGGCCGGACCGGCTGCGCCGCGCCGTGGCCCGGGCCCTGGCCGAGCGCCCGGACCTGCGCACCGGCTACCGCGCCGCCGCCGGGGGCGGCCCCGGCCTGCTCCGCCCGGCCGACCCGGCCCAGCCGCCCGCCGTCGCGGTGATCGACCTCGACCCGGAGGAACTGGACGGCTGGCTCGCCGCCGAGCTCGTCCGCCCGCTCGACCTGCTCGGCGGGCCGCTGGTGCGCCACGTGCTGATCCGCCGGTCCGACGGCGGGCTCAGCTGGTTCCAGCGCCACCACCGGCTGGTCGACGACGACGCCGGGCTGGCCGCGCTCGTCCGCCGGGCCGGCGAGCTGTACGCCGAGGACGGCGGGACGGCCCCCGCCTCCCTCGGTACCCCCTCCTCCCTCGGCACCCCCGCCCTCGCTCCGGACCCGGACGCCGACCGGCCCGCCGACCGGGCGTACTGGCGGGAGGTCCTGGGGGCCGCCGGCCCCGAGCCCGCCGCCGCCCGCCCGGCCGGCGCCGTCGCGCCGCCGGCCGAACTGCCCTGGTTGCCGGTGGCCGACCCGGCCGCACTGGCCCGGGTCGCCCGGGCCGGCGGCGCGGGCCCCGCCGCGGTGCTGCTCGCCGCCGCCGCCGTCCACGCGCACCGGCTGACCGGCACCCGGGAGCTGCTGCTCGGACACTGGCGTCCCGCGCCCGGCCCGGGCGGCCGCGGCCTGGTCGTCCCGGTGCGCCTCGCCCCGGCCCCCGGGCTCAGCTTCACCGCCGTCCTCCGGCAGGCGGGCCGCGCCCTGCGCGCGGCCCGCCGCCACGGCCACCGGCCGGACCTCGACCTGCCCTGGGGCCCGTCCTCCGGGTACGGCCTGGTCACCGGGATCGCCGACAGCGCCGAGCGGGTGGCGTACGGCCCCGGGACGGTCGCCGTCCTGGCCCGCGCCTGGGGCGAGCCGCTGCCCGGCCTGTTCCTGCGCGCCGACCCCACCCCCGGCCCGGCGGACCCGGACGGGGCGTGGCGGGTCGCCGCCGGCGGCCACGGCGCCGACCCGGCGGCCCACCGCCGACTGGTCCGGCTGCTGGCGCGGCTGGCGGCCCGGCCCGACGAGCCGATCCACTCCTTCGACCTCGCCGGCGAGGACGAGCTCGCCCTGCTGCGGAAGGCCAACGCCACCGGACACGCGGTGCCCGAGACCACCGTGCCCGCGGCGTTCGCCGCCCAGCTGGCGCGGACCCCGTCCGCCGTCGCGGTGCGCGGCGGGGGCGAGGTGCTGGACTACGCCGAACTGGACGGGCGCTCCGAGCGGATCGCCCGGTTGCTCGCCGGCCTCGGTGTCGGCCGCGAGGACGTCGTCGCGGTGCTGCTGCCCCGCACCCCCGCCCTGGTCGCGGCCGTGCTGGGCGTGCTGAAGGCCGGCGCCGCCTACCTCCCGGTCGACCCGGGCCACCCGCGCGGCCGGGTGGAGTTCGTGCTGGCGGACGCCCGCCCCCGGGTGGTCCTGACCACGGCGCAGCTGGCCGCCGCCGCGCTTCCGGAGCCGGCCGCCGACGGCCCGTCCGTCGTCCTGCTGGACGAGCCCGCCGTCGTCGAGCCCGCTCCCGTCGAGCCCGCCGGCGCCGCGCCCGCCGAGGCGAAGCCCACCGGCCCGCTGCCCGGCAACGCGGCGTACGTCATCCACACCTCCGGCTCCACCGGGACGCCGAAGGGCGTGGTGGTCACCCACCGGGCCGTGGCCAACCTCGCCGCCTGGGCGGCGGTCGAGCTCGGTCCCCAGGCCCTCTCCCGGGTGCTCGGCTCCACCTCGCTCTCCTTCGACCTGTCGGTCTTCGAGCTCCTGGTGCCGCTGTTCGTCGGCGGCAGTGTCGACCTGGTGGACAACCTGCTCACGCTGCTGGAACGCCCGGACTGGTCCGGCAGCCTGGTCAACACCGTCCCGTCGGTGTACCAGCAGGTCGCCCGGGCCGAGTGGGTGCGCGAGCGGGCGACGACCTACGTGTTCTGCGGCGAGCCGTTGCCCGCCGCGCTGGTCCGCCAGGTGCACGCCCGCAACCCGGACGCCCGGGTGCTCAACCTCTACGGCCCCACCGAGGCCATCGTGTACGCCACGGCCGGGGCCTGCCCGCCCGGCGCGGACGGCGAGCCGTCGATCGGCGTGCCGATCGGCAACGTGCGCGCCCACGTCCTCGACCCGGCCCTGCGGCCCGCGCCGGTCGGCGTCACCGGCGAGCTCTACCTGGCCGGCGACTACCTGGCCCGGGGCTACGCCCACCGGCCGGGGGCCACCGCCGAGCGCTTCCTGCCCGACCCGTTCGGCCCGCCCGGCGCCCGGATGTACCGCACCGGGGACCTCGCCCGCTGGACCGCCGCCGGGGAGCTGGAGTACGCCGGCCGCACCGACCACCAGGTGAAGATCCGCGGCCACCGGATCGAACTCGGCGAGATCGAGGCCCGGTTGACGGAGCTGGACGGCGTCCGGCGGGCCGTGGTGGTCGCCACCGACGACGGCGAGGGCGACCGCCGCACGACGGCCTTCCTGGTCGCCGCCGAGGGCCGCCCGGCCGATCCGGAGGCCGTCCGGGCGGCGCTGCGCGAGGTGTTGCCCGCACCGGTCGTCCCGGCCGCCCTGGTCTTCCTCGACGACCTCCCGACCAACGCCAACGGCAAGACCGACCGCGGCGCGCTCGCCGCCCTGGCCGTCGGAGCCGCGCCGGGGACCACGCCCGAGCCCCCCGCCGCCCCGGCCGCCGGCCCCGTCGAGGTGCTGCGCGAGCTCTTCGCCGGCGTCCTCGGCCTGCCCGGAGTCGGCCCGGACGACAGCTTCTTCGCCCTCGGCGGCGACAGCATCCGCTCCATCAAGCTGCTCCGCCGGGCCCGCCGGGCCGGGCTGGCGCTCGCCCCGGAGGACGTGTTCGCGCACCCGACCCCGGCCGGACTCGCGGCCGTCGCCACCGCGCTCGACCCCGCCGACCAGGGCGCCGGCCGGCCCGCCGACGGCGAACTGCTCCCGCTGGACGCCGCCGAACGCGCCTGGTTGCGGGCCCGGTTCCCGGGCCACCGGGACGTGCTGCCGCTGACACCGCTCCAGGAACGGCTGCTCTTCCCCACCCAGCACAGCCAGGGCGGCGGCGGGGCCTACGTGATGCGGCTGTGGATGCTCTTCGACGGGCGGCTCGACCCGGTGGCGCTGCGCCGCGCCGTCGAGGCGCTCTGCCGCCGCCACCCGAACCTGGCGGCCGGGTTCGTCCGCCTCCCCGACGGCCGGCCCGTCCAGGTCGTCCCGGACCGCCTGCCGCCGTTCACGGAGCTGGACCTCGGCGGCCTCACGGCGGCCGAACAGGAGGCGGAGACCGAGCGGTTGGCCGCCGAGGCCAGGACCACCCGGTTCGACCCGGCCGACCCGCCGCTGATCCGCTTCACCCTGCTGCGGCTGGGCCCCGGAGAGGGCGTGGGAGCGCAGCGGTACCGGCTGGAGGTGGTCGCCCACCACACCCTGATCGACGGCTGGTCCAACCAGCTCCTCCTGCCGGAGCTGTTCGCCCTGTACCGCGACCCGGCCGGACTGCCCGAGCCGGTGCCGCTGCGCGCCCACCTGGCCTGGCTGGCCGGCCGGGACCACGAGGCCGCCCGCCGGGCGTGGCGCGAGGCCCTGGCCGCGCCGATCGAACCCACCTTGGTGACGCCGCCCGGGCTGCCGCCCGCCGACGGGTGGCCGGGCCGCCGCTACCGGCCCCTGGGCGAGGAGCGCACCGAACGGCTCGGCGCCCTCGCCGCTGCGCTGGGCATCACGCTCAACACCGTGCTCCAGGCCACCTGGGCGCTGCTGCTGGCCGAGCGGACCGGCCGCCCCGACACCGTGTTCGGGATCATCGTCAACGGCCGCTCGCCGGAGCTGCCGGGCTCCGAGTCCGTCATGGGCTTCCTGATCAACACCCTGCCGCTGCGGATCACCCTGCGGCCGGAGGAGTCGCTGGCCGGGCTGCTGACCCGGGTCCAGCGCGAGCAGGTCCGGATGATCGCCCACCAGCACCTGGGAATCCCCGCGATCCAGCGGGCGACCGGCCTCGGCGAACTCTTCGACACCGTCATGGTGTACGAGAACTTCCCGCAGTCCGGCGACCAGGGCGACGCGCTCCCGGGGGTGCGGATCACCGGCTCGGGCAGCGAGACGGCCGCGCACTACCCGCTGTCGCTGATGGCCATCCCGAGGGAGGGCGGGCTGGAACTCGACATCCTGCACCGGGAGGACGCCGTCGACGCCGAGGCCGCCGACGCCCTGCTCGCCCGGCTGCTGGGGCTGCTCGACACCCTCGTCGCCGAGCCGGACACCACCGTCGGCGCCCTCGGCCTGCTCGACTCCTGGCCCGCGACCGCCGGGCCCGCCCGCACCCCGCTCCCCGCCGACGCCACCGCCGACGCCGCCGATCCCGCCCCGCCCGCGGACGGCCTGGAGCCCATGCTGGCCACCCTGCTGCCGCTGCGCTCGACCGGCACCGGCGCGCCGCTGTTCTGCGTGCACCCGGCCGCCGGGATCGGCTGGACGTACGCGGCGCTGCTGGGGCCGCTCGGCGACCGGCCGCTCTACGTCCTGCAGTCCCGCGGCCTCGACGGCCGGGGGCCGCTGCCGGCCAGCCTGGAGGAGGTGGCCGAGGACTGCGTGCGGGAGATCCGCGCCGTCCAGCCCGACGGGCCCTACCACCTGCTCGGCTGGTCGTTCGGCGGCCTGGTCGCCTACGCCGTGGCCGCCCGGTTGCAGGAGCAGGGCGCCGAGGTGGGCCTGCTCGCGATGCTCGACAGCTACGTGCTCGCCGACCTGCCCGCCCGCTCGGAGGCCGAGGTGCTCGCCGAGCAGGGCCACGTCCGCAACGCCCTGCTGCGGCTGACCGGCGTCGACCGCCCCGCCGACGCGCCCGCGCCGACCGCCGAGGAGTTCCTCGCCCTCGCCAAGGACTCCGACTCGCCGCTCTCCGTCTTCTCCGAACACCACCTGACCGCGCTCGCCGAGGTCTACGACAACAACGTCCGGCTCGGCCGGGCCTTCCGCCCCGGCGGGTACCGCGGCGACCTGCTCCTCGTCGAGGCCGTCCCCGAGACCAGCGGGCCCGTCCAGGACCCGGAGAGCTGGCTGCCCCACCTCGACGGCGGCCGGCTGCTGCGGCACCGGACCGACCACGGCCACCAGGAACTCGGCGGCCCGGCCGCCCTCGTCGACCTCGCCCCGGCGCTGCTCGACCGGCTCGGCGACCCGACCGGGCCACAGGGTCCGCAGGGGCCGCACCAGCCGCACGAGCCGCACGAGCCGGAGAGGAGCTGAACCGGATGTCCGCCATGACCGCCACGCCCGTCACGCCCGCCCGACGACGGCCGCTCACGGCCCCGCAGTCGGGAATCTGGTTCGGCCACGAGGCCGACCCCACCGGGCGGCGGTTCACCGCCGGCCAGTACGTCCAGTTCCACGGCGCGATCGACGAGGAGCTGTTCGAACGCGCGCTGCGGGGCGTGGTGGCCGGCAGCGAGAGCCTGCGGGCGCGCTTCGAGCCGACCGCCGACGGCGCCGTCCAGATCATCGAGGACGCCGCCGACTGGCCGCTGCACCGGCAGGACCTGCGCCACCACGAGGACCCGGCCGCCGCCGCCCGCGCGTTCCTCGCCGCCGAACTCGCCCACCCCTACGACCTGACCGCCCGCCCGCCCTTCGACCACTTCCTGCTGCGGACCGGCGAGGCGGAGTACCTCTGGTACCTCCGGATCCACCACATCCTGTGCGACGGCGTGGGCGGGGCCGGGCTGATGCGCCGGGTGGCGGCCGAGTACACGGCGCTGCACGCGGGCGAGCCGCCCTCCACCGGCGTGCACGACCCGCTCCAGGCCCTGCTGGACGACGACGCCGCCTACCGCTCCTCCGCCCGGTTCCGCACCGACGCCGCGTTCTGGGCCGAGGAGTCGGCCGGCCTCGGCGACCCGCCCCGCCTCGCGGGCGGACGCAGCGCCCCGACCGGCTCGGGCCCGCGCCCGCCGGTCGCCGTCCGGACGGAGCTGTCCGCCGAACGCTGGGCCGCTGTCCGCGAGCGCGTCGGCGCGGGCTGGACGGCGCTGTTCCCGGCCGCGCTCGCCGTCGCGCTGCACGCCGACACCGGCGAGGGCACGGCGGTGATCGGCCTCGGCGTCCGCGGCCGGGACGCCGCGCTGGCCCGGCGGGCCCTCGGCATGACGGCGAACGTCGTCCCGCTGCGGCTCGCCGTCGACCCGGCCGCCACCGTCGGCGGCCTGGTGGCGGCCACGGCGGACCGGGTCCGGGCCGCGCTGCGCCGCCAGCGGTACCGCTTCGAGGACCTGCTCCGCGACACCGCCGCCGCCCGGGGCGACCGGCCGCTGATCGGCCCCACCCTGAACCTGCTGCCGCTCGACCTGGGCCTGCGGTTCGGCGGGATCCCGGCCACCGTGCACGAGGTCTCGCCGGGCCTGCCCGAGGACTTCGCGCTCGGCGTCTACGACAACGGCCGCGCCACCCTGCCGGTGTTCGCCGACGCGGTCGGCGACTACCCCGAGGACACCGTCCGGGCCCACCTGGACCGGGTGCTCGACCTCGTGACGGCGCTGGCCGAGGCCCCCGAGGGGCTCCCGGTCGGCCGGCTGCGCACCGGCAGCGCCGTCGCCCTGCCGGCGCCGCGGCCTGCCCCCGCGCCGGCGCCGGACCGGACCGGCCAGGACGGCGACACCCTGGTCTCGCTGTTCGAACAGCAGGCCGCCACCCGCCCGCGGGCACCGGCCGTGGTGCTCGGGGAAACCGTCCTCACCTACCGCGAACTCGACCAGCGCGCCGACCGGTTGGCCCGCCGGCTCGCCGCCCGGGGCGTGCGCCGCGGCGACCTGGTGGGCGTCGCCCTGCCCCGCTCGCCGGACCTGGTGGTCGCGCTGCTCGGCGTCCAGAAGGCCGGCGCCGGCTACCTGCCGCTGGATCCGGACTACCCGGTCGAGCGGCTGCGCGCGACCATCGAGGACGCCGCGCCCCGGCTCGTGGTGACGGACGGCTCCGCCCGGGCGGCGCTGCCCGACGGCGTCGAGACCCTGCCCGTCGACGGCGCGGACGAGCCCGCCGACCGGACACGGCCGCAGCGCCCCGGCCCGGACGGTGTCGCCTACGTCATCCACACCTCCGGTTCCACCGGCCGCCCCAAGGGCGTCCTGGTCACCCACCGCAACGTCACCCGGCTGCTCGCCAGCACCGCCGACCGGTTCGGCTTCGGACCGGACGACACCTGGACCCTGTTCCACTCCTACGCCTTCGACTTCTCGGTCTGGGAGCTGTGGGGAGCCCTGCTGCACGGCGGCCGCCTGGTCGTCGTCCCCCGGGACACCGCCCGCTCGCCCGAGGAGTTCCTGCGCCTGCTCGCCGACGAGCGCGTCACGGTGCTCAACCAGACCCCCTCGGCGTTCACCCAGCTGGCCGCCGCCGACGCCGCCCACCCCGGCCCGAGCGCCCGGCTCGCCCTGCGGTACGTGATCTTCGGCGGTGAGCAGCTCGAACCCTGGAGGCTCGCGGACTGGTACCTGCGGCACCCGCAGGACGCGCCCCGGCTCGTCAACATGTACGGCATCACCGAGACCACCGTGCACGTCACGGCCGGCGACCTCGACGCCGCCGCCGTGGCCTCGGGCGCCGCCACCATCGGCCGCCCGCTGCCCGACCTGCGGGCGTACCTGCTGGACGCCGCCCTGCGGCCGGTGCCCGACGGCCTGCCCGGCGAGCTGTACGTGGCCGGCCCCGGCCTCGCCCGCGGCTACCTCGGCCGCCCCGCGCTGACCGCCGCCCGCTTCACCGCCGACCCGTACGGCCCGCCCGGCAGCCGGATGTACCGCAGCGGGGACCGCGCCCGCCGCCGCCCCGACGGCGAACTCGAACACCTCGGCCGCACCGACCGGCAGGTGAAGATCCGCGGCTACCGCATCGAGCCGGGGGAGATCGAGGCCGCGCTCGCCGCGCTGCCCGGCATCTCCGGCGCCGCCGTCCTCGCCACCGAACGGGAGCCCGGGCACAAGGCGCTGACCGCCTACCTGCTCGGCACCGAGGAGGCCGTCCGCGCGGCCGCCGACCACGCCCGCGCGTCGCTCCCGGACCACCTGGTGCCCGCGGCCTTCGTCGCCGTCGAGGGCTTCCCGCTGACCGCCAACGGCAAGCTCGACGAGCACCGGCTGCGGGCCCTGGAGGCCAGGGCGGCGGACGGCCGGGGCCGGGCGCCCAGCGGCGAGCACGAGACCCGGCTGCACCGGCTGTTCGGCGAACTCCTCGGGGCCGAGGGCTTCGGCGCGGACGAGAGCTTCTTCGCCCTCGGCGGCGACTCCCTCTCGGCGAACCGGCTGGTGGTCCGCGCCCGGGCCGAGCTGCCCGCCGAGCTGTCCGCCGGACTGACCATCCGGGACGTCTTCGCGGCCCCCACCGTGGCCGGCCTGGCCGCCCGGATCGGCGCCCGTGGCGCCGCCCGCAGGGGTGAGGCGGCGGCCGGCCGGGAACTCCCGCAGCGCCCGCAGGCCGGCCCCCGGCCGGAGCGCATCCCGCTCTCCCACGCCCAGCGCGGCCTGTGGTTCCTGCACCGGCTCGGCGAGCAGGCGTCGACCTACCACATCCCGCTCGCCGCCCGGCTGACCGGACCGCTCGACCTGGCCGCGCTACGGGCCGCCGCCGGCGACGTCCAGCAGCGGCACGAGAGCCTGCGCACCGTGTTCCCGGCCACCGACGGGCAGCCGTACCAGCGGATCCTCGACGACCCGCCCCTCCCGCTGACCGTCCGGCACCTGGACCCCGCCGGCCTGGACGCGGCGGTGCACGAGGAGGTCCACCGGCCCTTCGACCTCGAACAGGGCCTGCCCTGGCGGCTGGTGGTGTTCACCGCCGGGCCCGGCACCCACCTGCTGCTGATCGTCCTGCACCACATCACCGCCGACGAGCAGTCGCTGGGCCCGCTGACCCGCGACCTCGCCGTCGGCTACGCCGCCCGGGCCCGCGGCCGGGCCCCCGAGTGGCCCCGACTGCCGCTCCAGTACGCCGACTTCACGCTCTGGCAGGGTCGGGAACTCGGCCCGGCCGACGAGCCCGACAGCCCGCTGGCCACCGAACTGGCGCACTGGCGCGAGACCTTGCGCGGCGCACCGGAGCGCACCGCGCTGCCGGTGGACCATGAGCCGCCGCCCGGCGCGGCCCTGCGCGGGGCCGCCGCCGAGTTCCAGTGGGACGCCGAACTGGTCGCAGCAGCAGCCGAGTTGGCGGCCGGCCGGGGAGCCACCCTGTTCATGGTGCTGCACGCGGCCGTCGCCTGCCTGCTGGCCCGCTCCGGAGCGGGCACCGACCTCGTCCTCGGCACGGTCACCGCCGGCCGCGCCGACCCGGCCCTGGACGACCTGGTCGGCTACTTCGCCCAGCCGCTCGCCCTGCGCACCGACCTCTCGGGCCGCCCGGGCTTCGCGGAGCTCGTCGACCGCGTCCGGCACGCCGACCTCACCGCCTTCGCCCACGACCAGGCGCCCTTCGACCGGGTGGTGGACGCCCTCGCACCCGACCGGGAACTCGGCCGCCACCCGCTGTTCCAGGTGATGATCACCCTGCACGGCGGACGCCGACCCGCGCTCACCCTGCCCGGACTGTCCGGCGCACCGCACCGATTCGAGCGGGTGATGGCCAAGTTCCCGCTGCTCTTCGAGTTCGCCGAACAGCCGGACGGCACGGTGCGCGGCGTCCTGGAGTACAGCACCGGCCACTTCCGTCCCGAGACCGCCGACCGCCTGGCGCAGGGCCTCGGCCGCCTGCTGGCGGCCGCCCTGGCCGACCCGGCGGCACCCGTCGACGCCCTTGGCAGCCTCGACCTGCCCGGCACCCTCGACCTGCCCGGCACCCTCGACCTGCCCGGCACCCTCGACCTGTCCGACACCCCGGGCCCGGCCGGCCGCCCGCTCCCGGCGTCCGCCGCCGCCCGCCCGCACGTCACCCGCCCGGAGGACGGCTCGCCCGCCGAGGAGCAGCTGCGGACCCTGTTCGGCAGCGTCCTCGGCCGGGCGCGGCCCGGGCCGTCGGAGGGGTTCTTCCGGCTCGGCGGGGACAGCATCCTGGCGATCCAACTGGCCACCCGGGCCCGGTCGGCGGGCGTGCTGATCACGCCGAAGGACGTGTTCACCCACCAGACCCCGCGCGCCCTCGCGGCCGCCGCGGCCGTCGTCCCGGACGGTGTCCGCGCCCCGGCCGCCCGCCCGGCGGCGCCCGCGCCCCCGGGCGGGGTGCTGCCGCCCACCCCGATCGCGGACTGGCTGGCGGCCCGCGGCGGACCGATCCACGGCTACGCCCAGTCCCTGCTGTGCGAGGTGCCGCCCGGCGCCACCGAACACACCCTGAGCGCCGCCCTCCAGCAGCTCGTCGACCACCACGACGCGCTGCGGACCCGCCTGACCGGGGCCCCGGGCGAGCCGCTCGCCTTCGAGATCCGGCCCGCCGGGACCGTCCCGGCGGCCCCGCTGCTGCACCGGATCGACCTCGCCCGCGAGGGCCTCGCCACCGCCCCCGGCCGCGACCCGGCGCCCGCCCTGCTGGAACTCGTCGCGGAACAGCGGCACGACGCCCGCCGCCGCCTCGACCCCTACCGGGGCGAACTCCTGCGGGCGGTCTGGTTCGACGGCGACCAGGGCGGCCTGCTGCTGATGGTGATCCACCACCTCGCCGTCGACGGCGTCTCCTGGCGGATCCTGCTCGACGACCTCGCCCGGGCCCACCGGGCCGCCGCCGACGGCCACCCGGCCGACCTCGCCGCCGTACCCGTCACGGCCGCCGACTGGGCCCGCGCGCTGCGGGCGGCCGAGGCCGACCCGGCGGTCGCCGCCGACCGCGACCACTGGCACGGCCTGCTGACCGCCGGCACCGGGACCATCGGCACCCGGCCGCTGGACCGCACCCGGGACACCGTGGCCGGGGCCGCGACCCTGCGCACCACCCTGGGCGGCGGCCCGACCGCCGCCCTGCTGACCGACCTGCCCGACCGACTCGGCGCCGCCGTACCGGAGATCCTCCTCGGCGCGCTCGCCGCCGCCCTGCGCGGCTGGCGCGCCCGCGGCGCCGACGGCCCGCTCCTGGTGGACGTCGAGGGCCACGGCCGCGACCCGGAACTCGCGGCCCTCGACGGCCTCGACCTCTCCCGGACGCTGGGCTGGTTCACGGTCATCCACCCCGTCCTGCTGGACACCGGCCCGGCCGGACCCGACACCGGGGGAGCGGCCCGCGTCGACGACCTCGCCCCCGCCGACGAACTGGCCCGCGCCGTCGCGGCCGCGCGGCGGCGCCTGCGCGCGACCCCCCACCGGGGCCTGACGTACGGGCTGCTCCAGCGGTCCGGCGCGCTGCCCGACCGCCCGGCCCCGATCGCCTTCAACTACCTGGGCCGCTTCGACACCACCCGACGCGGCCCCTGGCAGCCCGTCCCCGGCACCCTGCGGGGCGAGGCCGACCCCACCCTGCCGCTCGCCCACACCCTCTCGGTCGACGCCTTCGTGGAGACCGGCCCGGACGGCCCGCGGCTGCGGGTCGAATGGGCCTGGCCGGCCGGCGTGCTGGCCGCCGACGCGGTGGCCGAACTCGCCGCCCGCTGGGAGCAGGCCCTCACCACCCTGTCGTCCGCCGGCCCGCCCCGGGCCGGGGGGCCCGCAGCCGACGCCCAGCCCGAAGCACCCGCCGAGGCCGCCGTCCTGCTGCCCGCCACGCCGCTCCAGGCCGGCCTGCTGTTCCACTCCCGCTACGCCGCCCACGACGGCCGCCGCGACCCGTACCTCGTGCAGCTCGTCCTCGACCTCACCGGCGCGATCGACCCGGAGCGGCTCCAGGACGCCGCCCGGCGGCTGCTCGCGCGCCATCCGCAGCTCGCCGGGGCCTTCACCAGCGGCGAGTCCGGCCCGCCGCGGCAGGTCGTGCCGGTCGAGGTGACGCTGCCCTGGCGCACCGTGGACCTCACCGGGCGGGCGGAGGGGGAGCAGTCCGCCGACGCCCGGCGGCTCGTGGCGGAGGACCGCCGGCCGTTCTCGGTCGACACCCCGCCGCTGATCCGGTTCACCCTGCTGCGGCTGGCCGCCGACCGGTGGCGGCTCGTCTTCACCCACCACCACCTGCTGCTGGACGGCTGGTCGGTGCCGATCGTGCTGCGCGAGCTGCTCGCGCTGCACCAGGGCGTCGACCTGCCCCCGGCGCCGTCCTACCGCCGCTACCTCGACTGGCTGGCCGGGCGCGACGACGCGGCCGCGCGCGGCGCCTGGCGCGTCGCCCTCGCCGGGGCCGAGCCCACCCGGGTCGGCCGGCCCGCGCCGGCCGGCGGCGAGGGCGCCGACGACGGCCCGTCGACGAGCGTCTTCACCCTGCCCGCCGGGCTCACCGCCGGGCTGCGGGCGCGCGCCGCGCAGTGGGAGGTGACCCTCGGCTCCCTGGTGGCGACGGCGTGGGCGCTGGTGCTCTCCCACCTCACCGGCCGCGACGACGTCCTGTTCGGCACCACCGTCGCCCAGCGCCCGGCCGAACTGCCGGAGGCGGACCGGCTCGTGGGCCTGCTGATCAACACCGTACCGGTCCGGGCCCGGCTGCACCCGGGCGAGCCGCTGCGCGAGCTCGCCGCCCGGCTCCAGCGGGAGCGCACCGCGTTGCTGGACCACGAGCACCTGGGCCTCACCGAGGTCGAGGAGGCCGCCGGTGCCGGGCGGCTCTTCGACAGCTCACTGGTGTTCGAGAACTACCCGCTGGACGAGGCCGGGTTCGTCGAGCCCGCGCCGGGCCTGCGGATCGGCGCCGTCGAACCGTTCGACGGCACCCACTACCCGCTCTCGCTGGTGGTGCTGCCGCGCCGGGGCGGCCTGGACGTGCGGCTCCAGCTGCGGCCCGCCGAACTGGACCGGTACCTCGACGCGGACCGGCTGCGCACCTTGCTGACGGCCGCCTGCGCCGCCCTGGCCGGCTCTGGCGCGGACGCGCTGACCACCGGCCGGGTCGACCTGCTGCCGCCCGTCCAGCGGGCGGGGCTGCGGGCCTGGGGCACCGGCCCGGCGGCCGACGCCGAACCGGTGTCGGTGGGCGCGCGGTTCGAGCGGCTGGCGGCCGACCACCCGGACCGGATCGCCCTGCGCCACGTCGACGGCGCCACCGCGAACGCCACGGGTACCGCCACCACCACGTACGGCGCGCTCAACGCCGACGCCAACCGGCTGGCCCACCACCTGGCGGCCCTCGGGGTGCGGCCCGGCACCCGGGTCGCCGTACGGCTGCCGCGCTGCCCGGAGGTGCCGGTGGCGATGCTGGCGCTGGCCAAGCTCGGCGCCGTCTGCGTCCCGCTGCACCCGGGGTTCCCGGCCGAGCGGCTGCGCGCGCTCGCCGCCGAGGCGGGCACCGAACTGCTGCTGGACGCCGAGGTGTTGGCGGCGGCCCGGCGGGCGGGCGGGAGCGCGGGCAACCCCGGCGTGGAGGTGCCGCCCGGGCAGGTCGCCCAGTTGCTGTACACCTCGGGCTCGACCGGCCGCCCCAAGGGGGTGGCGGTCACCCACCGCAACATCCTCGCCCTGGCCGACGACCCGCTGTGGCACGGCCCCGACCACGACCGGGTGCTGTTCCACTCGCCGCACGCCTGGGACGCCATGGTGTACGAGCTGCTCATGCCGCTGCTGACCGGCCGTCAGGTGGTGGTGGCCCCGCCGGGAGAGCTGACCCCGGCGGACTACGCCCGGGCCGTCGAGCGCGGCGGTGCCACCGCGGCCTGGCTGACGGCGGGCCTGTTCGACCTGCTGACCGAGCAGGTCCCGGCGGCCCTGGCCCGGTTGCGCCTGATCTGCACCGGCGGCGACGTCGTCCCCCCGGCGGCGCTCGCCCGGGCCCGGCGGGCCGCGCCCGGGCAGCGGCTGCTGGACCTGTACGGGCCGGTGGAGAGCACGACCTTCGCCCTGGGCCACGAAGTCCCGGCGGGCCCGGTCCGCGAGGGCGAGGCCGTCCCGATCGGCCGCCCGCTCGCGGGGACGAGGGTGCTGCTGCTGGACGCCGCGCTGCGCCCGGTGCCGCCGGGCGTCCCCGGCGAGATCCACCTGGGCGGCGAGGGCCTGGCCGCGGGCTACCACGGCGCCCCGGCCCGGACGGCCGAGCGCTTCGTCGCCGACCCGTACGGCCCGCCGGGCGGCCGGCTGTACCGCACCGGGGACCTGGGCCGGTGGGACACCGAGGGCCGGCTGCACTTCCTGGGGCGCGCGGACCGGCAGGTGAAGATCAACGGGTTCCGGATCGAGCCGGGAGAGATCGAGGCCGCGCTGTGCGCCGAGCCGGAGGTCACCGCCGCCCGGGTGGTGCCGCACGGGGCGGGCCCGGCGGGCCGCTCGCTGGTCGGGTACGTGGTCGCCGACCGGCCGGTGGCCGCCGGCGAACTGCGCCGCCGGCTCGCCGGGCGGCTGCCGCGCCACCTGGTGCCCGCCGTGCTCGTCCCGGTCGACGCGCTGCCGCTGGACGCCAACGGCAAGGTCGACACGACCGCCCTGGGCCCGCCGCAGCGGTCGGCCCCGGGGCCGACCCGCTCGCCCCGCCGGGAGGTCCTGGCGGCGCTGTTCGCGGAGGTGCTGCGGGTGCCGGCGGTCGCGCCGGAGGACGACTTCTTCGCGCTCGGCGGCAACTCGATCGCCGCGATGCGGCTGGCCGGGCGGATCCGGTCCACCCTGGGGGTCGACGTGCCGCTCGGCGAGCTGTTCGACGCGCCCACGGTGGCCGGGCTGGACCACCGGCTCGACCGCGCCGCCCGTACCGACGGCACCGGCGGCAGCGCCCCGGCGCTCGGCGACCGGACGGCCCGGCCCGACCGGCTGCCGCTCGCCCCCGCCCAACTGCGCCTGTGGACGGCCAACTACCTGGGCGAGCACCGCCCGGACTACCTCACCACCCTGGCCCTCGACCTCACCGGCGGGCTCGACCCCGCCGCGCTGCGGGCCGCCCTCGGCGACCTGGTGGTCCGGCACGAGGCCCTGCGGACCGTCCTGCCGTACGGCCCGGACGGCCCCGAGCAGCGCATCCTCGCGCCCGCCGATGCCCCGCCCGGCGCCCCGCCCGCCGACGCCGACCTCGCCGAGGCCTTCCTCGCCGCCGTCCCGTCCGCCGCGCCCCGCTTCCTCGACGTCCCGCCGGAGCGGCTGGACGCCTGGATCGCCGCCGAACTCGACCGCGGCTTCGACCTGTTGACCGAGCCGCCGCTGCGCACCGCCCTGCTGCGCAGCGGCCCCGACCGGCACACCCTGCTGCTGGTGCTGCACCACGCGACGGTGGACGGGCACGCGCTCGAACCGCTGCTGGCCGACCTGCGGTCCGCCTACCGGGCCCGGGCGGCCGGCGGGGCGCCGCGCTGGCCGTCGCCCGCCGTCCAGTACGCCGACCACGCCCTGTGGCTGCGGCGGCGGCTCGACGACGAGGACCGCCCGGAGAGCCCGGCCGCCCGGCAGGCCGCCTACTGGAAGGGCGCGTTGGCCGCCCTGCCGCCGTGGCGGGGCCTGCCGGACGCCACCGGCGCCCCGGGCGCCGGGCCGGGCGCGGCCGGCACCGTCCGCTTCGCCCTGGACCTGCGGGAGCACCGCCGGCTGGCGGCCGCCGCCCGGGCCTGTTCGGCCGGCACCGGGATGGTGGTGCAGGCGGCGTTCGCCGCCGCGCTGGGCGACCTCGGCGCGGGGCACGACCTCCCGATCGGAGTGCCGCTGGCCGGCCGGGACGACGAGGTGCTGGACGGCGTGGTCGGCTGCCTGGTCAACACCGTGGTGCTGCGGGTCGACACCTCCGGCGCCCCGACGGCCCGCACCCTGGTCGGGCGGGTCCGGGAGCGGCTGCTGGCCGCCCACGCCCATCAGGACCTGCCGTTCGACCGGGTGGTGGAACTGGTCAACCCGGCCCGGCGGGCGGGCCGCCAGCCGCTGTTCGGGGTGGCGCTCTCCCATCTGGTGCGGGCCGAACCGGCCGACGGCGGGCGGTGGGCCGACGCCGTGACGGTCGCCGAGCGGCCCGTCCCGGTGGCCCGCACCGCCGTCGACCTGCTGCTCCAACTGGTGGAGCGGCGGACCGCGGACGGCGCACCCGGCGGGCTGGAGTGCGCCCTGGTACACGCGCTGGACGGCTGCGACGAGCCGACCGCCCGGCGGGTGGTGGCCGCCTTTCGACGGCGGGTCACCGAGTTCTGTGACGAGTTGAACGACGAGTTGAACGACGAGGTCAACGGCGAGCTCGACGACGAGCCGGCCGACGAGTTGAACGACCTTGCCCACGTGCACGACCACAACCATGAAGTGAGGGCCCGATGAGCAGCACCAACCCCTTCGACGACGAGCAGGGCGCGTTCCTGGTCCTGGCGAACGAGGAGAACCAGCACGCGCTCTGGCCCGCCTTCGTCGACGTGCCCGCCGGTTGGCGCAGCGTGTTCGGCGAGGAATCCCGGCAGGCCTGCCTGGACTACGTCGAGAAGAACTGGACCGACCTGCGTCCGCGCAGCCTGGCCGAGGCGATGGACGCCCGCGTCGACTGACCGCGATCGGCCGGTCCATCAGGGATGTTCCACCCTGGCTTAAGGATCTCCCGTCCCCCGCAAGCGAACTGACAGCATGTCAGGGACGGGCGCGGGGCCGGCCCGCAGGAACGAGTGCGGCGCGCCTGGGTTTCCCCCACGCCCGGTCGCGCCGCCGGCGAGCCGGCCCCGGAGCCCCGCAGGCACCCGATTGCCGCCCGTCCGGACCGCAGCGCCACCGCCCGTTGTCCGAAGCCCTCACGAGGAGTCACCGATGAACGCTGTCACCCCGCGCACCGCCGAGCGCACGGCCCGGCCCCGGCACTACCTGATGTGCCGCCCCAGCCACTTCGAGGTCACCTACGCGATCAACCCGTGGATGGACCCGGCGAAGCCGGTCGACACCGGGCTCGCCGTGGCGCAGTGGGAGCGGCTGTACGCGCTCTACCAGGAGCTCGGCCACCGGGTCGACCTGATCGACCCGATCCCGGGCCTGCCCGACATGGTCTACGCCGCCAACGGCGCCACCGTGGTGGACGGCAAGGTGCTCGGCGCCCGCTTCCGCAACGCCGAGCGGGCCGCCGAGGGCCCCGCCTACCTGGAGTGGTTCCGCGCCAACGGCTACCCCGAGCTGCACGACCCGGAGCACGTCAACGAGGGCGAGGGCGACTTCCTGGTCACCGCCGAGTACGTGCTCGCCGGGCGGGGCTTCCGCAGCACGCCGGCCGGCCATGCCGAGGCCCAGGAGTTCTTCGGGCGCCCGGTGATCGGCCTGGAGCTGGTCGACCCGCGCTACTACCACCTGGACACCGCGCTGGCCGTCCTGGACGGCGACGAGATCATGTACAACCCGGAGGCCTTCTCCGCGGGCAGCCGCGAGGTGCTGCGCCGGCTGTTCCCGGACGCGGTGCTGGCCGACGCCGGCGACGCCGCCGTGTTCGGCCTCAACGCGGTCAGCGACGGCCTGCACGTGTTCCTGCCGGAGGCGGCCACGGGCCTCGCCGACAAGCTGCGGGAGCGCGGCTTCGAGCCGATCGGCGTCGACCTGTCCGAGCTGCTCAAGGGCGGCGGCAGCGTCAAGTGCTGCACGCTGGAGCTGCGCCACCGCGCCTGACCGCCGCCCGCCCCGCCCGTACGCCCGTTCGCCCGCCTCCGTGACGCCGGGGGCGGACGAACGGGGCGGACGCGGGCCGTACGACCACCCCGCACCAACGCGACGGGCCGCGCGGGCCTCCCCCCGAGGAGGTCCGCGCGGCCCGTCGGCGTCGCGCCCCGGTGCCGCCGCCCGACGACGGCGGCCCGGTGGCGGCTCAGTCCGGCCGCCCCGCGCGCGGCGGCCCGCTCTCGGCCCAGCGCTTCAGCAGGGCGGCCGCCGCGCCCGAGTCGACCGCCTCGGCGGCCCGGGGCAGCACGGCCGCCAGCCGCTCGACGACCGGCCGCTCGGAGGGCGTCAGCGCCGCCAGACCGGCCGCCGCGGACAGCAGGACGGCGTCACGGACGGGGCCCTGCTCGCCGTCCAGGACGGCGTGGACCACGCCCGCGTTGTGGGCCGCGTCGCCGCCGCGCAGCGCGTCCGGAGCCGCCGTCGCGATCCCGAGCTCGCGCGGGTCGAGCCGCTCCTGCACGAACCGACCGGTGGTCGCCGTCCAGACCGTCGAGGTGGTGGAGACGGACAGTTCGTCGAGGCCGTCGTCGCCCCGGAAGACCAGCGCGTCCACGCCCTGGCGGGCGAACACGGCGGCGATCAGCGGGCCCAGCCGGGGATCGGCGACGCCGACCGCCATGGCCGTGGGCGAGGCCGGGTTGGTCAGCGGGCCCAGCGCGTTGAACGCCGTCGGCACGCCCAACTCCTTGCGGGCGACGGCCGCGTGGCGGAACGCCGGGTGGAAGGCCGGGGCGAAGCAGAAGCCGATCCCGACCTCGCGCACCGAGCGGGCCACCTCCTCGGCCGAGAGCTCCAGTGCGATGCCGAGCCGCTCCAGCACGTCCGCCGAGCCGGAGGCGGAGGAGGCCGAGCGGTTGCCGTGCTTGACCACCCGGGCCCCGGCGGCCGCCGCCACGATCGCGGCCATGGTGGACACGTTCACGGTCTTCGCGCCGTCCCCGCCGGTGCCGACGATGTCCAGTGTCGGCCCCGGCACGTCGACCCGCACCGTGTGCTCGCGCGCGGCCCGGACCAGCCCGTCGACCTCCTCGGCGGTCTCGCCCTTGGCCCGCAGCGCCACCAGGAAGCCGGCCAGCTGCGCCGGCGCCGCCTCGCCGCGCATCACCCGGTCCATCGCCCAGGTGGTGTCGGCGGTGCTCAGGTCCGTCCCGCCGATCAGCGCCGTGAGTAGCTGCGGCCAGCTGCGCGATTCACCATTCCCTGTCACTGGTCACCCATTTCCGCTCGTCGGTTCCGATGTGCGTGCGGTCAGCGCCCGGCGCCGACCGCGAGGAAGTTCTCCAGCAGCTGCATGCCGCCGGTGGTGGTGATGCTCTCGGGGTGGAACTGCACGGACTCGATGGGCAGGCTGCGGTGCCGCATGCCCATGACGTAGCCGTCGTCGTCGGCGGTCGCGGTGAGTTCCAGGTCCTCGGGCAGCGGCTGGGTGACGATCAGGGAGTGGTACCTGGTCGCGGTGAGGCTGTTGCCGAGGCCGGCGAACAGGCCGCGCCCGTCGTGTGTCACGGTGCTGGTGCGCCCGTGCATCAGCCGGTCGGCGACCTGGACCCGCCCGCCGAACGCCAGGCCGATCGCCTGGTGGCCCAGGCACACGCCGAGCAGCGGGACCTTCCCGGCGAAGTGGTGGACGAGCTCGACGTGGCCGGAGGCCGCCGGGTGCCCGGGGCCGGGGCCGAGCACGACCGCGTCGGGCGCGGTCGCGGCCAGCTGCTCGGGGGTGCGGGTGTGCGAGCGGACCACCTCGGTGTCCGCGCCGAGTGCCCGCAGGTACTGGTCGATGATGTGGACGAAGCTGTCCCGCGCGTCCACCAGCAGAACCTTCACGCCGTCAACTCCTCACCCGTCAGCGCCCAGTAGGCGGCGCCCAGCTTCGCCAACGTCTCGTTCCACTCGCCCTCGGGGGTCGAGTCGGCGACGATCCCCGCGGAACTCTGCACGGAGTACACCGCGCCGTCGTGCGCGATCGTGCGGATGCACAGGGCCAGTTCGCTCCAGCCGCCGACGTCGATCAGGCCGACGGCACCGGCGTAGGCTCCGCGCGGCTCCCGCTCGATCTCGTGGATGATCTCCATGGCGCGCAGCTTCGGCGCGCCGGTCATGGTGCCGGCCGGGAAGGTCGCGCACAGCGACCGCCACACGTCGGCGTCCTCCTCCAGCTCGGCGCTGACCGTGGACACCAGGTGGAAGACGTGCGAGAAGGTCTCCACCACCATCAGGTCGTCGGCCGTCAGGGTGTGCGGCTTGCAGACCCGGCTGATGTCGTTGCGGGAGAGGTCGACCAGCATGACGTGCTCGGCCTGCTCCTTGGTGCTCGCCAGCAGGGCCTTGATCCGCCGCTCGTTCTCCTCCTCGTCCTGGTCGCGACGGGTGGTGCCGGCGATCGGGCGCATCACGATCCGGCCGTCCTCGATCCGGAACAGCAGCTCGGGGCTGGCGCCGATCAGCGTGCCCTCGCCGTTCGGGAGCAGGTACATGTGCGGGGAGGGGTTGCGCGAGCGCAGCCGCCGGTAGACCTCGACCGGCGTCAGCGCGGTGCGGACATCGATCCGGTGGCCGACCTGGATCTGGTAGATGTCGCCGACCCCGATGTGCTCCAGGCAGCGCCGGACCCAGCCGTGGAAGGTGTCGCGGTCCACGCTGTCGTGCACGGCCTGCGGGCGGACGGCCGGCGGGCACGCGGCCCGCGGCTCCTGCCCGGCCGCCTCCCGGGCCGCGCCCGCGAGGTCGTGGCGGCCGTGCTCGCCGAAGGCAGGGCTGTCGGCGGTCCGCAGGACCGGCGCGCCGTCGGTGCCGTAGTGCACGCTGTCGCGGAACAGCGTCAGCACGGCGTCCGGGCGGGCCGGCGGCAGCGCCCGGGCCGGCAGGTCCTCCATGTGCCAGGCCGCGTCGTAGCCGAACCGGGCCAGGAAGCCGAAGTGGAAGCGGTCGCCGGGCAGGCCCGGCTCCAGGCCGAACAGGCCCTGCGCGCGCCGCAGGAACTCCCAGACGCGGGCCGGCTCGGGGGCCTCCAGCCGCCCGGGGGCGTCCGCGGCGGGGGTGAGGCCCGCCGCCTCGGCGGTCGCCCGCAGCACCGGGGCGAGCTCCGCGACGCCGTCGATCTCCAGGTACGAGCCGTACAGCCGGATCTCGGCGAGCGGGCCGCAGCCGAGCACCGCGGGCCCGCCCTGCCGGCCGGACTCGGTCAGGCTCTCCAGCAGGTACACCTGCTCCGCGCCGAGCCGGTCGCCCAGCCGCGTGTACAGCTCCAGCGGGTCGTGCGGCGGCAGCGGCTCGGTGCCGAGCCGGACGGCGAACGGAGGGTGCGATGGCGCGTCTGGCATCGGAATCCTCATCGTGAATGGCCGGCTGGGTACGGCCGGTGAACCAATGGCCTCCAGTCAATCCGTTCGTCCCGGAAGGCGGTCAGACCAGTTCTCCGGTGCGGGAGCAGGCCAATTCGCGGACGCTTGACCTTCTTTCCGCGGCCGGGCTGCAATGAGCGGGCCAGCGATTTCCGTTCCCATCCGAGGGCCGTGATGAATCGAATTCCGCAGACCGGAGCACCCGCCGCCTGGCGTTCCCTGCCGGCGGCCCAGCAACCGCAGTGGCCGGACCGGGCGGCGCTTCGCGAGGTGGTCGCCGACCTGTCGGCCGCCCCGCCCCTGGTCCTCGCCGAGGAGTGCGACCGGCTGACCGACCGGATGGCCGCCGTCGCCGCCGGCGAGGCCTTCGTCCTCCAGGGCGGCGACTGCGCCGAGACCTTCGGCGGGCTCACCGCGGACGCGGTCACCGCCAAGCTGCGCACTCTGTTGCAGATGGCGGTGGTCCTGACCTACGCGAGCGGCGTGCCGGTCGTGAAGATCGGCCGGCTGGCCGGGCAGTATGCCAAGCCCCGCTCCCAGCCGGACGAGACCCGCGACGGCCTCAGCCTGCCCTCCTACCGGGGTGACGCGGTCAACGGCCCGGAGTTCACCGAGGCGGCCCGCCGCCCGGACCCGGCGCGGCTGCGGCGGATGTACGAGGCGTCGGCGGTCACCCTCAACCTGGTCCGCGGCTTCGCGGCCGGCGGCAGCGCCTCCCTCTACCAGGCCCACCAGTGGAACCGCGGCTTCCTGGAGGACTCCGCCGAGGCCCGCCGCTACGAGGAACTGGCCGACGGCGTGGACCGCGCGCTGCGCTTCCTGCAAGCCTGCGGCTGCGACCCGGCCGGGCTGCTGGAGGCCGAGTTCTTCGCCAGCCACGAGGGACTGCTGCTGGACTACGAGCAGCCCCTCACCCGCACCGACCCGCGCACCGGGGCGCACTACGCCACCAGCGGGCACCTGCTCTGGGTCGGCGAGCGGACCAGGGGCCTGGACGACGCGCACATCGCGTACTTCGCCGGGATCCACAACCCGATCGCCGTCAAGCTCGGCCCCACGACCACCGCGGACGAGGTCCTCGGCTACGTCGACCGCCTCGACCCCGACCGCCGGCCCGGCCGGCTGACCTTCGTGGTGCGGATGGGCGCGGGCCGGGTGCGCGAACTGCTGCCGCCGCTGGTGGAGAAGGTCACGGCGGAGGGCGCCCGGGTCGCCTGGATCTGCGACCCGATGCACGGCAACACCGTCCAGACCGACGACGGCCGCAAGACCCGCCGCTTCGACGACATCCTGGGCGAGGTCGCCGGCTTCTTCGAGGTGCACCGGGAGCTGGGCACGCACGCCGGCGGCATCCACGTCGAACTCACCGGCGACGACGTCACGGAGTGCCTCGGCGGCGGCGACCAGGTCCGCGCCGAGGACCTGCACCAGCGCTACGAGACGGCCTGCGACCCACGGCTGAACCACCGCCAGTCCCTCGACCTCGCCTTCCGGGTGGCGGAGCTGATGAAGGCCTGAGAACCGCCCCGGGCCGCGGTTGGCCGGATCGGTGCGCGCCGATCCGGCCAACCGGCCTTTCCACGCCGATTCCCCGCCGGTCACCCGGGGGCGCGGACGCCGATCGCAGTCCGTCAGGCGGCGTCTTTTGGGGAGAACTGAATATCGTTGACCCATTGACCGGGCCGTCCTTAGAGTGCCTTGCGATCCTGCGCCTATTCCTCTGGGGGGAGTGGAAACGGTGGGGTACCGACCTGGTTCCGGCATACGCCACGACGGCAGTTCCTCACCCGTGCCCCGGGTCGAGTACCGCATTCTCGGCCCGCTCGAAGCGCTCGTCGACGCCAGGCCGCTGAACCTCGGCGGGATCCGGCAGCAGACGGTGCTCGCCGCGCTGCTCCTCGACGTCAACCGGGTGGTCAGCGTGGACCGCCTGGTCCGCGCCCTCTACGAGGAGGCCCCGCCGGCCACCGCCCGCGCACAGTTGCAGATCAGCGTCTCCGCCCTGCGCCGGCTGTTCGCCGTGCACGGCCTCTCCGACGTCATCACCACCCACCCGCAGGGCTACATGGTGAAGGCGGCGGACGCCCAGCTCGACCTGCTCCAGGCCCGCGACCTGGTCGGGAAGGCGCGGGCGCTGCGCGACCGGAAGGCGGAGGGCCGCGACCGGACGGCGGCGGACCGCGACCGCAAGGCGGAGGCCGCCGCCCTCTTCCGGCAGGCGCTCGGACTGTGGCGCGGCGACCCCCTCGGCGGCCTGCCCAGCGAGGCGCTCCGGTCCGCCGCCGGCCAGCTCACCGAGCAGTGGGTCGGCGCCACCGAGGAGTGCATCCAGCTCGAACTCGCACTCGGCCGGCACGGCGCGGCCGTCGGCGAACTCATCGGCCTGGTCGACGAGTTCCCGTTACGGGAGCGGCTGCGCGGCCAGCTGATGCTGGCGCTCTACCGCTCCGGGCGCCAGACCGAGGCGCTCCAGGTCTACCGCGACACCCGCCAGTGGATGATCGACGAACTCGGTGTCGAACCCGACCCCCGGCTTCAGCGGCTCGAACTCTCCATCCTCGCCGGCGACCCCCGGCTCGACCTGCCCGACGGCCGTCCGACCGTCACCCACGCCACCCCGGCCGCCGAGTCCGCCGCCGCGCCACCCGTGGCCACCGCCGCCCCCGCCACCGTCCCGGAGATGCTCCCCGCCGACCTCGCCGACTTCACCGGCCGCGAGCACCTGCTCGCCGGCCTGCGCGAACGGCTGCTGCTCTCCTCCCACGACCAGTCCCGGCTCGCCGTCCCGATCGTCTCCGTCGTCGGCAAGGCCGGGGTCGGCAAGACCGCCGTGGCCGTCCACGCGGCCCACCAGATCGCCGCCGAGTTCCCCGGCGGGCAGCTCTTCGCCGACCTGCACGCCGGGGCCCCCGACACCGTCGGCCCGGCCCAGGTGCTGGAGCGCTTCCTGCGCGCCCTCGGCGTCAACGGCACCGCCATCCCCGACGGGCTGGAGGAGCGGGCCGAGATGTACCGGGCCCTGCTCGCCGAGCGCCGGGTGCTGATCGTCCTCGACAACGTCGCCACCGAGAGCCAGATCACCCCGCTGCTGCCGGGCAAGCCCACCTCGGCCGTGATCGTCACCAGCCGGCGGCACATCGGCAGCCTCGCCGGAGCCGTCCGGGTGGACGTCGACACCTTCGACCCCGGCCAGTCCGCGGAACTGCTCGGCCGGATCGCCGGCCCCGCGCGGGTGGCGGCCGAACCGGAGGCGGCGAAGGCGCTGGCCGAACTCTGCGACCACCTGCCGCTGGCGCTGCGCATCGCCGGCGCCCGGCTCGCCGCCCGGCCGCACTGGGAGATCACCGAACTGGTGGAGCGGCTGGAGGACGGGACCCGCCGGCTCGACGAGCTCAAGTACGCCGACGTCGGCATCAGAGCCGGCCTCTCGCTCACCTACGAGAGCGTCAGCGAGGACGCCCGCCGGCTGCTGCGGCGGATCGCCCTGATCGACGAGGGGCCGTTCTCCACCTGGGTCGGCATGGCGCTGCTCGACCTGCCCGAGTACCAGGTCCAGGACCTGATCGACGAACTCTCCGACGCCCAGCTGCTGGACGCCGTCGGCACCGCGCCCGGACGCCACACCCAGTACCGGCTGCACAACCTGGTCCGGGTCTTCGCGCGCGAACGCCTCGTCGACGAGGAGAGCGTCGAGGAGCGGGAGTCCGCACTGGCCCGGGTGATCGGCTGCTTCCTCTACCTGCTGATCGAGGCGAGGCAGCGCGAGTACGGCCGCGACGTGCTGATCCGCGGCCGCGGCACCGCCCTGCACCCGTTGCCCGCCCGGACGGTGGACCGGCTGCTGGCCGAGCCGCTGCGGTGGTTCGCCCGGGAGCGGCCCATGCTCGTGCCCCGGGTCAGACAGGCGGCCATGATGGGCCTCACCGCGCACTGCTGGGAACTCGCCGTCACCGCCGTGACGTTCCTGGAGACCCACGGCCGGCTCGACGACTGGCGCGACACCCACGAACTCGCCCTCGCGGCCGCCCGCAAGGGTGGCGACCGGCTCGGCCAGGCCGCCGCACTGCACTCCCTCGGCTCGCTCGCGCTGACCCGGCAGAACTTCGCCGCCGCCGAGGAGCGCTTCCGCCAGGCCGCCGGGATCTTCACCGACCTCGGCGACGACCTCGGCTCCGCCCTCACCGCCCGCGGCCTCGGCTACCTCGCCCGGGTGGACGGCCGGATCGACGAGGCGACCGCCCACTACCAGGCCGCCCTCACCGTCCTGCGGGCGAGCGGCGGCTCCGTCGCCGTCGCCTACGTGCTGCACAACCTGGCCCAGCTCAAACTGGGCGAGGGCGACGAGGAGGGCGCCGGAGAGCTCCTCTACGAGGCGCTGCGGCTGAGCCGGGAGGGCCGCGGCCGGCGGGTCGAGGCCCAGGTGCTGCACCGGATGGGCCAGAGCCACCTGGAACGCGGCGGCTACGACCGGGCCCTGGAGGCCTTCTCCCGCGCCCTCGACGTCGTCCGGCTGATCGGCGACCACACCGGCGAGATCTACGCCCTGCACGGCATCGGGGCGGCCCGCCACCGGCTCGGCGAGAGCGGCGAGGCCGCCCACGCCCTGCACCGCGCCCTGCTCCTCGCGGAGGGCTCCAACGAGCGGCTGATCATGGGCCGGATCCTCGTCACCCTCGGCGAGTTGGCGCTCGGCACCGGGGAGGCCGACCTGGCGGTCCAGCACCTGCGGCGGGCCCGGCTGGTGTTCCGCCTCATGCGGACCCCCGCCGAGGAGGCCCGCACGCTCGACCTGCTGCGCTCCGCCCGGCTGGCCGCCGGCGACCCGGAGCCCCCCGCAGGCCCGGGTCCACCTTCCTAGTCGGCGATGAAGGCCACCGCGTAGTGGTTCAGCGAGAGGGTGAGGCTCACCCGGTGCCCCGACTCGCCGTCGGAGACCCGGAAGGTGGCCGCCACCTCGGGGTGCACGGTGAACAGGCCGAGCCCGCTGAAGTACCGGTCGACGTCGAACACCAGCCGGTAGAGGCCGCGCCCGCCGTCCGTCCCGCCCCACTCCTCGATCCGGCCGCTCGCGTCCGTTCTGCGCTCGACCACCGGCACCCACTCGTTGTCGACCAGCGACTCCAGTCTCGCGTCGAGGCCGACGGCGGTGCGCCCGTGGACGCTGTCCAGCGCTTCGACGATGACCCTCGCCATCAGCCCACCCGCCCCGGGCGCGGTAACCGGGCCGGCGGACGTTCCTCGGACGGGATATCTCGCATGAAAACCACTCCTTGCCTCAGTACACGATGCATCGGGAAAAGGGCGCGTCAAGCCTATTGTCAGGGGTCCCGCTATCGGCCCGCCATCGAATGATTATTTGTTCGAAAAGTCTTGACGGGTAGTGATTCCGGACCAGTAAAGTCACCGCTGCCAGCCACAATCCTCCGCCGCCGCACACCGCGACCTCCCGTCCGGTCGCCCGTCCGGCGGCGTTCCCGAAAGAGGCGGAAAATCCATGTCTCCGAAATCCGTCCCCACCGCACGGCGGCTCCGGGTATTCGACTCGACACTGCGCGACGGCGAACAGGCCCCGGGCAACGCGATGAACCCCGACCAGAAACTGGAGCTGGCCCTCGCCATCGAGGCCACCGGTGTCGACACCATCGAGGCCGGCTTCCCCAGCTCCTCACCGCGTGACTTCGAGGCGACCAGACTCATCGCGGGCGCGCTCACTACTGCCAAGGTGGCGACTCTCAACCGGGCCGTCCGCGCGGACATCGAGCTGGCCGCCGAGGCCGGCGGCGTCGAGCGCCACCAGATCCAGATCATGGCCACCGGCAGCGACGTCCACCTGGAGCACAAGCGCGGCCTCACCCGGGCCGAGGGCCTGCACGAGATCATCGACAGCATCCGGTTCGCCCGCGAGCTGGGCTTCACCGACATCACGCTCGGCATCGAGGACGCCAGCCGGGGCAGCGACGACCTGCTGCGTCCGATGATCGAGACCGGCATCGAGGAGGGCGCCGGCACGGTGGCGCTCGCCGACACCACCGGCTGCCTGATCCCGGCCGAGTTCGGCGCCCAGGTGGCGCGGGTCCGCTCCTGGATCCCGGACCACATCATCCTGTCCACCCACTGCCACCAGGACCTCGGGCTCTCCCTCGCCAACGCCCTGGCCGGCGTCGAGGCGGGCGCGGACGAGGTGCAGGCCACCATCGCCGGCATCGGCGAGCGCGCGGGCAACACCCCGCTGGAGGAACTGGCGGCGGTACTGCTCTACAAGGGCGAGCAGCTCGGCCTGACCAGCCGGCTGCGCACCGAGAAATTCTACGAGGCCTACCAGCTGCTGGCCCGGATCATCGGAATGTCGACCCCGCGCAACAAGGCGATATTCGGGGAGAACGCCTTCGCCACCCAGGCCGGAATCCACCAGGCCGGAATGCTGCGCAATCCGGTGACCTACGAATACGTCGAGCCGCACAGTTTCGGCCGGGAGCGCGGAATTCTCATCGGCCGGCACTCCGGGCGCAATGTGGTCCGCAACCTGTTCGACCAGATGGGAATCGGCGCCGAGCGAGACCTGCTCGACGAGATCTACGAGACCTACATCGCGGGCCGCGCCGACGGCACCTGCATCGAACTGGGCGAGCTGCGCGAGATCATCGCCGAGCGCCTGGAGCGCACCAGCGAGATGGCGGTGGCCAGCTGATGGGCGGCACCGAGCGCAACCTGATCGAGAAGGTCTGGCAGAGCCACGTCGTCGACCAGGCACCGGGCGAGCCCGACCTGCTCTACATCGACCTGCACCTGCTCCACGAGGCGAGTTCCCCGCAGGCCTTCGACGGCCTCCAGCTGGCCGGCCGCCGGGTCCGCCGGCCCGACCTCGCGCTCGCCCTCGAGGACCACAACGTGCCCACCAACACGCTGCTGGTCAAGGACGCGATGGGCAGCGCCCAGCTGGAGCGCCTGCGCGAGAACTGCGAGGAGCAGGGGATCGAGCTGTTCTCGCTCGGCGACGACCGGCAGGGCATCGTGCACGTGGTGGCGCCCGAACTGGGCTTCGTGCGCCCCGGCATGACCGTGGTGTGCGGTGACAGCCACACCTCCACGCACGGCGCCTTCGGGGCGCTCGCCTTCGGCGTCGGCACCAGCGACGTCGAGCACGTGCTCGCCACCCAGACGCTGGCGCTCCAGCGCCCCCGGACGATGTCCGTCGAGTTCGTCGGCGAGCCGCCGGCCGACGTCACGCCGAAGGACCTGATCCTCGCGCTGATCGCGCACATCGGCGCCAACGGCGCCAACGGCTACGCGATCGAGTACCGCGGCAAGGCCGTCGAGAACCTCTCCATGGAGGGGCGGATGACGGTCTGCAACATGAGCATCGAGGCGGGCGCCCGCGCCGGCCTGATCGCCCCCGACGACACCACGCTCGCCTACCTGCGCGAGCGCTGGGACCCGGCCGCCGAGGCCGACTGGGACGAGGCCGTCCGCTACTGGCAGTCCCTGCGCACCGACGAGGGCGCCGCCTTCGACCGCGTGGTCGAACTGGACGTCACCGGGCTCAAGCCCTTCGTCACCTGGGGCACCAACCCCGGCCAGGCCGTCCCGCTGGACGCCGCGGTGCCGGCGCCCGAGACCTTCGCGACCCCCGCCGAGCAGCAGGCCGCGCGCCGCGCCCTGGAGTACATGGGCCTCGAACCGGACGTCGCCCTGCGGGACGTCGAGATCAACACCGTCTTCCTCGGCTCCTGCACCAACGGCCGGATCGAGGACCTGCGGGCCGCGGCCGACGTGCTGCGCGGCCGCAAGGTCTCCGACCGGATCACCATGCTCGTCGTCCCCGGCTCGATGGCCGTCCGGGCCCAGGCCGAGGAGGAGGGTCTGGACCAGGTCTTCCTCGACGCGGGCGCGCAGTGGCGGCTCTCCGGCTGCTCGATGTGCATGGGCATCAACGCCGACCGCCTCCAGGGCATCCAGCGGGTCGCGTCCACCTCCAACCGCAACTACGAGGGCCGGCAGGGCACCCACGCCCGCACCCACCTGGTCTCGCCCGTCGTCGCCGCCGCCACCGCCGTGGTCGGCCGCCTGGCCGCGCCGACCGAGCTGTGACCGCGCCCGCCGGGCGCACCCGCCCGACCCGTTCCACCCGACCGGCCTGTTCCACCCGACCGGCCTGTTCGACCCGTTCGACCGACCGCAGCCAGACCGACCAGCAGGGGGCAGAGGCATGAGGGAGCCGCTCACGGCGCACACCGGACAGGCCGTGGCCCTGTCCCGGGACGACGTCGACACCGACCAGATCATCCCGGCCGAGTTCTGCAAGCGGCTGACCAAGACCGGCTACGCCGACACCCTGTTCGGGCACTGGCGCAAGGAGCCCGGGTTCGTCCTGAACCAGCCGCAGCACCAGGACGCGAGCGTCCTGGTTGCGGGCCACAACTTCGGCACCGGCAGCTCCCGCGAGCACGCCGTGTGGGCCCTGCGCGACTGGGGTTTCCGGGCCGTCATCGCCACCAGCTTCGGCGACATCTTCCTGCGCAACGCGCTGAAGAACGGCCTGCTGGCCGTCGCCCTGCCGGTGCCCGTCGTCGCCGACCTCGCCGAACGCGCCCAGGCCGACCCGAAGTTCGAGATCACCGTCGACCTGGAGCAGCTGACCGTCGGCACCGACCTCGGGACCTGGGAGTTCGAGGCCGACCACCGCGCCCGCTGGCTGCTACTCAACGGCCTCGACGACATCGACGTCACCCTGCGCAAGGCCGACGCGATCGCCGCCTTCGAGCAGGGCCGCCCGGCCTGGATGACCAGCATCACCCGCGGCGCCTTCTCCTCCCCGGACACCGCGAAGCAGCGCCGGGCCTCCTGACGACCGCACCCCCCGGCGCAGCTCCCAGGGCCGCGCGGCGGTGACCCTGCCCGACGCCCCCGGCCCGGCCGACCCGACCCACACCCGGCCGGCCCCACCCCAGAAACGGTGAGAGACCCATGACCAAGACAGTGACCGTCATCCCCGGTGACGGCATCGGCCCCGAGGTGACCAAGGAGGCCCTGGAGACCATCGAGTCGCTGGGCCTGGACCTCGCGGTCGACGTGCTCGACCACGTCAACGCCGACACCTACCTGCGGACCGGGGTCTCCCTGTCCGACGAGGACTTCGAGCGGATCAAGGCGAGCGACTCGGTGCTCTTCGGCGCCATCGGCGACCCCCGCGTGAAGACCTCGGACTACGGCCGCGGCGTCCTGCTGCGCCTGCGCTTCGACCTCGACCTGTACGTCAACCACCGCCCGGCCACCCTGCTCCAGGAGCGGCTGAGCCCGCTGCGCGACGCCCGGACCCGCGCCATCGACGCCGTGATCGTCCGGGAGAACACCGAGGGCCTCTACACCGACATCGGCGGTGTGCTGCGCGGGAACACCGTGCACGAGATGGCCGTCGACGCGGACGTCAGCACCTACATGGGCGTCTCGCGGGTGATGGAGTACGCGTACTCGATCGCCGAGCGCGGCGTCTGCATGGTCGACAAGTCCAACGCCGTCCGGCACGGCGGCCAGGTGTGGCAGCGGGTGTTCCGCGAGGCCGCCGCGAAGCACCCCGCCATCAGCTCCACCCACCTCTACGTCGACGCCGCCGCGATGAAGCTGATCTCCGACCCGTCGCAGTTCGACGTGATCGTCACCAACAACTCGTACGGCGACATCCTCAGCGACCTGGCGGCCATGCTGGCCGGCGGCCTGGGCAACGCGGCCTCGGCCAACATCAACCCGGACACCGGGTTCGGACTCTACGAGCCGGTGCACGGCAGCGCGCCCGACATCGCCGGCCAGGGCATCGGCAACCCCTTCGGCGCCATCCTCAGCTCCGCGCTGATGCTGGAGCGCCTGGGCTGGGCCGCCGAGGCGAAGGCGATCCAGCTGGCCGTCGGCACGGCCGTGGCCGAGGGCGCCTGCACGCCGGACCTCGGCGGCTCCCTCACCACCGAGCAGGTCGGCGCCGCGGTCAGGGCGGCCCTCGCCGCGGCCTGACGGTATGACCCCCCCCCCCCCCCCCCCCCCCCCCCCCGGGGGGGCCCCCCCCCCCCCCCCGCCGGCCGGGTCCGTCCTCCCCGACACCGCCCGGCGGGCGGGCGTCCGAAGGCGGACCCAGGCCGCTCAGCCCCAGGGATTGTGCTCGTGCGATTCGCTGACCGCGGTACGGAACGTGGTGTGCTCGATCATCTCGTACGGACTCCAACTCCTGGACGGTGCGGCCGGTCGGCAGCGGTTGAAAGGATGGCTGAAGCCTGGCAGCTCCGGCCATCGGCCCGCTATCGACGCCCGCTGTCGACGCCCGCCGGGTACGCCCGCTGTCGACGCCCGCGCCCGGCCGGACGGCACCGGGTTCGGCGCCGCCGGGGCGGCGGGGCCGGCTCGGTAGGATCCTGGCATGGGTGCGCAGGAAGAGGCGTGGGACACGGACGCGGCGGAGCGGGCGGTCGCGGTGCTGAAGGCGGTCGCCGACCCGTCCCGGTACCGGCTGCTCTGGGCGCTGACCCGGCGGGAGCTGCCGGTCAGCGAACTGGCGGAGCTGCTGGGCGCGCACGTGGCGGCGACCTCGCAGCACCTGGCCAGGCTGCGGGCGGCCGGGCTGGTCGTCTCGCGCCGGGAGGGCACCCGGATCTTCTACCGGGCCGCCGAGGTGCGCGGCCTGCTGACGGAGGCGGCGCTGATCGCCAACGACCTGCCCGGGCGCGGTGACGGCGGTGACGGCGGCGGTACCGGCCCGGCCGCCGCGACGGCCGAGCAGCCGTTCGCCCGCGCCGTCCGCTCCGCCCGCCGCCCGGCCACCGGCCAGGCCTGAGGCCCGTCCTAGGCCGTCTCCTCGTCGAGCCGGTACTCCCGCAGGGCGGCGTCGTAGCCGAACAGCCCGGCGTAGCGGCCCCAGTCGGTGGCGGTCTCCAGCTGCCGGTCGACCTGTTCGCTGGTGTAGTGGTGGGCGAGCAGGTCGCGGAAGAAGCCGGCGTGCACGGCGGCGCCGGGGCGGCCGCGCAGGCCGTTGGTGATCAGCCGGACCAGCGGGACGTCCACCGCGGCTCCGGCGAAGATGGTCCGGGACTCCTGGACGTCGGCTCCGGCGAAGGCGGTGCCGGCCTCGGTGAGCAGCAGGTCGTCGCCGTGGATCTCGGCGAAGCCGAGCAGGTCGAGGGCGTCGAGCTGGGGGAGCATGTCGTCGATGTCGAGGCCGAGTTCGTCGGCGAGGTCGGCGAGGTCGCAGCAGCCGCCGCGGTGGGCGATCATCGCGGCGAGGCCGGCGAGGCCGTCCACGCTGGCGGTGGGCAGCGGGGTGTTGGCGACGGTGCGCCGGTCGGGCCGGGCGCCGTCGGCGCGGCCGGGCAGGCGGGTCTCCTTGGGGCGTCCGGTCATGATCCGGTAGACCCGGTCGACGAGTTCGTCGAAGGCGGCGGCGTCGCGGTCGCGGGGCCGGTCGAGGTCGACCTCGACGGTCTCCCGGATGGTGCCGTACGGGCGGGAGCCGAGGACGACGACGCGGTCGGCCATCAGGACCGCCTCCTCGATGTTGTGGGTGACCAGCACGACGGCGCGGGTGGGAAACTGGCCGGACTCCCACAGTTCCAGCAGTTCGCCGCGCAGGTTCTCGGCGGTGAGGACGTCCAGCGCGGAGAAGGGCTCGTCCATCATCAGCACGTCCGGTTCGACGACCAGGGCGCGGGCGAAGCCGACGCGCTGGCGCATGCCGCCGGAGAGCTCCTTGGGGTAGGCGGACTCGAAGCCGGCCAGGCCGATCAGGTCGATGGCCTGGACGGCGGCCTCGGCGCGCTCCCGGGGCGGCACGCCGCGGGCCTCCAGGCCGAGTTCGACGTTCTGCCGGACGGTCAGCCAGGGCAGCAGCGCGAAGGTCTGGAACACCAGGGCGGTGCCCGGGTTGGCGCCGGTGAGCGGGGTGCCGCGGTAGGCGACGGTGCCGGAGCTGGGCGGGATCAGCCCGGACAGGCAGCGCAGCAGGGTGGACTTGCCGGAGCCGGAGCGGCCGAGCAGGGCGACGATCTCGCCGGCCCGGACGGTGAGGTCGATGCCGGACAGCACGGGCAGCGCGCCGTCGGCGCCGGCGTAGGCCTTGGTGAGGCCGACGGTCTCCAGCAGGATCTCGCCGTCGGCGGGGGAGCCGGGGGAGCCGGCGGGGGAGAACACGGCGGCGGCGGGCGGCGCGGTGCGGGCGGCGCGCGGGAACGGGAAGCGCATGCGGGGACCTCCGGGGCGGGGAGCGGGCGCGGGTCAGAGCGAGTAGCGGCGCTCGGCCAGGCGGTAGAGGCGGCGCCAGAGCAGCCGGTTGAGGGCGACGACGTACAGGCTCATCACCGCCACCCCGGCGAGCAGGTGCGGGTAGTCGCCGTGCTCGGTGGCCCGCGCGATGTACGCGCCGAGGCCGGTGGCGGTGAGCGTGGTGCCGCCGAAGGTGACGACCTCGGAGACGATGGAGGCGTTCCAGGCGCCGCCGGAGGCGGTGAGTCCGCCGGTGACGTAGGCCGGGAAGATCCCGGGGATGATCAGCCGTCGCCAGCGCTGCCAGCCGCGCACGCCCAGGTCGTCCATGGCCTCGCGCAGGTCGGTGGGGATGGCCATGGCGCCGGCGATGGTGTTGAACAGGATGTACCACTGGGCGCCGAGGGCCATCAGCAGGACGCCGCCGA
This sequence comes from Kitasatospora sp. NPDC091276, assembly GCF_040684355.1. Lineage (NCBI taxonomy): Bacteria > Bacillati > Actinomycetota > Actinomycetes > Kitasatosporales > Streptomycetaceae > Kitasatospora > Kitasatospora sp. NPDC091276. The sequence continues at coordinate 133,791 of NZ_JBFBFU010000025.1, forward strand.
GGTCGATCGACAGCCCGGTCCGCAGCAGCAGCCAGACGACCAGCGGGAAGAGGAAGTTGGCCGGGAAGCTGGCGAGCACCTGCACCAGCGGCTGGGCGATCCGGGTCAGCCGGGGGGAGAAGCCGATCCGCACGCCGACCGGCACCCAGACCAGGGTGGCGACGGTCACCAGGACGACGACCCGGGCGAGGGTGGCGAGGCCGAGCAGCAGCGGCTCGCCGAACACGCCGAGGCCGGTCGCGCCGTGCAGGTAGCGGCCGAGGTCGACCAGGCCCCAGAGCACGAGGCCGCCGGCGACGGCGGCGAAGGCGGCGTCCCCGGCGCGCCGCCGCCCGGGGTCGACGGCCAGCGGGCGGTCGTCGGTGCCCAGCAGGCGCCCGGCCCGGGAGAGCGCCCGCCACCCCGGGCGCAGCAGCCGGCCGAGCAGCCCGGGCCAGTGGGAGCGGCGCAGCAGGTCCAGCACGACGGAGCGCTGCACCTCGGTGGCCTCGGACTGCTCGTTCTTGAAGCGTTCGGCCCAGGCGGTGAGCGGGCGCCAGAACAGCAGGTTGACGCCGACCACCAGGACGGCCATGGTGGCGATCGCCCAGCCGACCCGGCCGAGGTCGCCGGCGGCGATGGCCGCGCCCGCGTAGGAGCCGACCCCGGGCAGCGCGTAGCGCTGGTTGTCGACGCTGATCGCCTCGGAGGCGACCAGGAAGAACCAGCCGCCGCCGAAGCTCAGCATGCCGTTCCAGACCAGGCCGATCATGCCCGAGGGCAGTTCGACCTTCCAGAACCGCATCCACCGGGTGAAGCGGAACGAGCGCGACAGCTCGTCGAGTTCGGGCGGCAGCGAGACCAGCGAGCAGTAGAAGCCGAAGGTCATGTTCCAGGCCTGGGAGGTGAAGATGGCGAACACCGCCGCGCACTCCAGGCCCAGTACGGAGCCGGGGAACAGGGCGAGGAAGCCGGTCACCGCGACGGTCAGGAAGGCGAGCACCGGCACCGACTGGAGGATGTCCAGGGCCGGGATCAGGACCCGCTCCAGCCGGCGGCTGCGGGCCGCGGCGTAGGCGTAGCCGAAGGTGAAGACCACCGACACGGCGAGCGCGGCGAACATCCGCAGCAGCGAGCGGGCCGCGTCGTACGGCAGCCGGGCCGGGTCGGTGTCGACCGCCGCGTTCCGGCCGGTGGAGAACCGGACGGTGGTGCCCTGCCCGACCCGCAGCGCGAGGTAGAGCAGCACCAGGACGGCGGCCGCGACGAGCGCGTCCACCCAGGTCATCCGGGCCAGGCGGGCGGCCGTCCGGGACGGCAGTGAGCCCCGGGCGGCGCCCGGGGCCGGCTTCGGCAGGGTCATGGGGTGCACCTCCGGCGCGCACCCGGGGCCCCGGGGTCGGGAGAGGTGCGTGCGACGTCAGCGGGATCGGGACGAACGCCGCGTCCCCCCGGGCCGTTGCGTCAGGCGCGCGGTCGGGCGTGGGGGAGGCGGCCGGTACGGCGGCGCGTACTGGGAGGGTCTTCGCCCATGGCCGCCTCCTCCGGTGGTGTCGTCTGGTGTCGTCCCGGCCCGTCCTGCGGGCCCCGGGCAGTCTGCTCCTCGGGTACGTCCGTAGGCAAATGGATCCGGGGTTCCTCCGCGCGCCGGCTCAGGCCGCTTCGACGAACTCCAGCAGGTTGCCGACGGGGTCGGTGGTGTAGAAGCGGCGCCGGGGCGGCAGGCTGTCGTCCCACACCACGAGCGCGCCGAGCTCGGACAGCCGCGAGGCGAAGTCGTCGATCTCGGAGACCGCGATCCCGGGGTGGGCCTTGGTGCTGGGGCGGAAGCGCTCCTCGATGCCGAGGTAGAGCCGGACCCGGCCGCCGTCGGCGGCGAACCAGCAGCCGCCGCCCCCGGTCAGCGGCCGGGGCTTGGGGATCTCGGCCATCTGCAGGACGTCGCCGTAGAAGGCCCGCAGCAGGGCCTCGCTGCCGGGGGGTGCGGAGAGCTGGACGTGGTCGAGGGCCGTGATCACTGCGGCCTCCTCTCGGGAGCGGTGTGGTGCCGGGCCGCGGTGACCAGCAGCCGGGCGGTCGGGGTGGACAGGTCGAGGTGGTGGGCGATCCACTGGGGGTCGTGCCCGTGGGTGGCGAACACCCAGGCGGTGTAGAGCCGGTTCAGGCCGGGGGCGCCGGGCGACAGCAGCAGCGGTCGGACCTGCTCCATCGGGAACCCGTCCAGGGAGCGGGCGCTGAACCACTGGGTGTCGTCCTCGTCGGGGGCGGCGGGTCGGGCGGTGCCGCGCCCGCTGCGGGCGAGCAGCAGGGCGAGGAGCAGCCCGGCCGCCGAGGCGCCGATGAGCACGCCGGAGAGGAAGATCCGCAGCCGCCCCGGGGCGACGCCGACGGCGATCCCCTGGAGGGTGAGGAGGAGCAGGACGCCGCACAGCGCCGTCCCTCTGCTGGTCCAGGGGAACAGGGCGGTTCTGGTCACGACGGTGTCCTCCTTCGGTGGGGTGGCGGCCGGCGGGGTGCCGCCGGGGCGGGCGATCGGGCCTCGGGCGGCGCGGCCGGACGGCGGTCAGGCGACGCGGGTCAGGCGGGGGTCGTACTTGTAGCCGATCTGGCGGACGGTGGCGATCGCCTCCCGGTGGCCGGGGCCGAGCTTGCGGCGGATCCGGGCGATGTGGGTGGCGATGGTGCGGGTGTCGCCGGTGTCCGGTCGGCCCCAGACCGTCTCCATCAGCTGGCGGCGGGAGTGGACCCGCAGCGGGTTGTCGACCAGGTGCGCGAGCAGCTCGAACTCCAGGTAGGGGAGGGTCAGTTGTTGCCCGTCGACGGTGACGGTGCGCTGTTCGGGGTCCACCACCAGGCCGGTGTCCGGGTCGACGGCGGGCCTGGGGGCCGGGGCGGGGCGCGGACGCCGGGGCGGGGCGGCGGCGGTGTGGTCCGAGAAGATGGCTTCGAGCCTGGGGTAGCGCACGGCCATGGCGGATGCTCCTTCGGCGGGTCGGTGCGGATCTGTACGCATCGGTACGGGTGGTCAGCGGGCGGGGTGCCAGGGGTGCCAGGAGGCTTCCAGCCGGGCGGCGCCGTCCGGGGCCGTGACGGTCCGCCAGCTGGCCCGCAGCCGGGCGGGGCGGTCGGCGGAGGCGGCGGCCGGGGCCGGGGCCGTGACGGCGTGCAGGACGGGGCTGTCCAGCGGGCTCTCCGCCAGGCGTCGGCCCACGGCGGCGAGCGCGGCGCGCAGGCGGCCGCGGCCGGCGGACGGGAGGGAGGGGTGGAACGCGGCGACGATGGACATGGCAGGTCACCTCCGTGACGGGGCGGCGGGTGGAGGGGGTGCGCGAGGGCGCGGGTGGTGCGGTCGGCGGGGCGTCAGCCGTGCGGCCGGTGGCGGGCGGCGGCGCGGCTGAGGCGGCGCGCGGCGGCCGGCGGGAGGTCCGCGAAGTCGGCGAGCCAGTCCGGGCGGTGGCCCTGGCGGGCCAGCAGGTAGGCCAGGTGCACGCGCGGCTCGTACGCGGAGGCCCGGGTGTTGGGCGTGCCGGAGTGCGGGCAGGCGCCGGGGTCGTCGAGGCGGTAGTCCCTCTCGACGCCGTCGTGCAGGGCGAGGCGGACGCGCGGGCACTGGTGGTGAAGGGCGGTGCGCATGGCCGTACTTCCTTCCTTCCCCGGGTGCGGGGCGGTCGAGGTTTCCGGGTCGGGGCCGGGGCGGCGGCACTGTCGGGCGCCGCCCCGGCGGCGGCTCAGTGGTTGAGCGCGGTCTGGACGATCTTGATGATGACCATCACCATCGCGACCAGGAGGTAGGCGCGCAGGGCGCCCATGCCGACCTTGCGGGCGGTGGACATGACCGGCTTGCCGAGGGTCTCCAGCGGGGGCATCCGCCATTCCTCGCGGCCGGTGCGGTCGATCGGGTCCTCCTTGGTGGCGGTGCGGCCGAAGGTGAAGAAGTACCCGGCGACCAGCACGCCCGCCACGCCGCAGCCGGCCATGATCCACAGGATCGCCTGCGAGCTGATGTCGGGCCAGACCACGGCGGCGGTCAGGATCAGCGACAGCATCACCAGGACCCCGACCACGGCGGAGGTGAAGGCGTTGGTCTTGGGCCCGTTGACCCACGGCCCCAGGACGGCCTTGTCGTTGCAGAGCAGCAGCAGGAACACCGTCGCCGAGGGCAGCAGCACACCCGCCAGCACCTGGACGAACTGCGTCATCAGGCCCTGGGTGTAGCCGGTGGACAGCAGCGTGATCGCGGCCGCCGCGACCACCAGGCCCGCGTAGATCGCGTAGAAGCCCTTGGCGCCCTTGACGCCCCGGTGCAGCGAGTGCCTGATGCCGAACACGTCGCC
>NZ_JBFBFU010000026.1:0-127501 GCF_040684355.1 Kitasatospora sp. NPDC091276
GTGAGCCGCCGGGGCGCGGACGCCGAGGGTGCGGACGAACTGCTCGTGGAGCTGGCGGAGTTGGGTGCAGGGGTGATTGTGGAGGCCTGTGACGTCGCCGATCCGGTGGCGGTGGCAGGTCTGTTCGCCCGGCACGAGATCCGCGCGGTCGTCCACACGGCCGGCGTGATCGACGACGGCGTGATCGGCTCCCTGACCGCCGAGCGGGTCGACGCCGTCCTGCGCCCGAAGGCGGACGCCGCCTGGCACCTGCACGAGGCCACGAAGGAACGCGAGTTGGCGGCCTTCGTCCTGTTCTCCTCCGTCGCCGGCACGTTCGGCAGTGCGGGTCAGGGCGCCTACGCGGCGGGCAACGCCTATCTGGACGCCCTGGCGGTCCACCGTCGTTCGCTCGGTCTGGCCGCCGTCTCGCTCGCCTGGGGTCCCTGGTCCGGCGTGGCCGGCATGACCGGCACCCTCACCGACACCGAGCGCGAGCGGATGACCCGCGCCGGCGTGCCGCCGCTCGACCCGGAGCACGGGCTGGCGCTGTTCGACGCGGTCGCCACCGGCGCCGAGCCGGCCGTCCTGCCCGTCCGGCTAGACCTGCTCGCCCTGCGGGACCGGGGGGACGTCCCCGCCCTCCTGCGCGGCCTGGTCCGGACCCCGGCGCGCCGGGCGGCCACGGCCCCCGCCGCGATCGACCTGACCCGGCGGCTGTCGGGCCTGGGCGGCGACGGGCGGCGTGAGGCCGTCCTGGAGCTGGTGCGCGATCAGATCGCGCTCGTGCTCGGCCACGAGGGCCGGGCGACGGTGGATCCGTCGCGGGCCTTCCAGGACCTCGGCTTCGACTCGCTGACGGCGGTCGAGCTGCGCAACCGGCTCAAGTCGGTGACCGGTCTCCCACTGCCGGCCACCGTCGTGTTCGACTACCCGACCGCCCAGGCGCTCGCCGGTTTCCTGCTGGAAGGCCTGTTCGGCGCCGCGGAGAGCGTGGAACTCCCGGCGGCCCTGCCCGTCCCGTCCGACGATCCGATCGTGCTCGTCGGGATGGCCTGCCGCTATCCCGGCGGCGTGGCGTCGCCGGAGGACCTGTGGCACCTGGTGGCCGACGGCGTGGACGCGGTGTCGGAGTTCCCGGCCGACCGCGGCTGGGACGTCGAGACCCTCTACGACCCGGACCCGGACCACAGCGGCACGTCCTACACCCGGACGGGCGGATTCCTGCGGGAGGCAGCGGCGTTCGACGCGGCGTTCTTCGGGATGAGTCCGCGCGAGGCGTTGGCGACGGACGCGCAGCAGCGCTTGCTGCTGGAGACGTCGTGGGAGGCGTTCGAGCGGGCCGGCATCGATCCGGTGTCGCTGCGCGGCAGCCGGACGGGCGTGTTCGCGGGCGTGATGTACGCGGACTACGCGAACCTGCTCGGCGGCGGTGAGTTCGAGGGCCACCAGGGCAGCGGCAGCGCGGGAAGCGTGGCCTCGGGCCGCGTCTCCTACACGCTCGGCCTTGAAGGCCCGGCGGTGACGGTGGACACGGCCTGCTCGTCGTCCCTCGTCGCGATGCACCTGGCCGCGCAGGCCCTGCGCAGCGGCGAGTGCACGCTCGCCCTGGCCGGCGGCGTGACGGTGATGTCCACCCCGGGAACGTTCGTGGAGTTCTCCCGGCAGCGCGGCCTCGCTGCGGACGGCCGCAGCAAGGCCTTCGCCGAGGCGGCGGACGGCGTGGGCTGGGGTGAGGGCGTCGGCATGGTGGTGCTGGAACGGCTGTCGGACGCGCGTCGCAACGGGCACCGGGTGCTGGCGGTCCTGCGCGGCAGCGCGGTGAACCAGGACGGTGCGTCGAACGGTCTGACGGCGCCGAACGGTCCGTCGCAGCAGAGGGTGATCCGGCAGGCGCTGGCGAGTGCCGGGCTGTCGTTCGGTGACGTGGACGCGGTGGAGGCGCACGGGACCGGGACGACGCTGGGCGACCCGATCGAGGCGCAGGCCCTGCTGGCGACCTACGGTCAGGACCGTGAACTGCCGCTGCTGCTGGGCTCGATCAAGTCGAACATCGGCCACTCCCAGGCCGCGGCCGGTGTGGCAGGCGTGATCAAGATGGTGCTGGCGATGCAGCACGGGGTGCTCCCGCAGTCCCTGCACATCGACCAGCCCTCCACCCATGTCGACTGGACGGCCGGCGCCGTCGAGCTGCTCACCGAGCGCACCGACTGGCCGGCCACCGACCATCCGCGCCGTGCGGGCGTCTCCTCCTTCGGGATCAGCGGCACCAACGCCCACGTCATCCTGGAGCTGCCCGAGTCGGCGGTCCCGGAGAACGAGGCCACACCCGGTCTGGTGCCGTGGGTCGTGTCGGCCAAGTCCGAGGTGGCGCTGGACGCGCAGCTCGCGCGGCTCACGGATGCCGAGGAACTGCCCTCCGCGGACGTGTCGTTCACCTTGGCCGGGCGGTCGGCGCTGCCGCACCGCACGGTGCTCGTGGACGGAGTGGAGGTCGCCCGAGGGGTCGCGGCTGACGGCAAGACGGCGTTCCTGTTCTCCGGACAGGGCTCGCAACGGCTCGGCATGGGCCGGGAGTTGTACGGCCGGTTCCCGGTGTTCGCGGAGGCCTTCGACGAGGTGTGCGCCGCGCTGGAACTGCCGCTTCGGGACGTCGTGTGGGGTGAGGACGGGGAGCTGCTGAACCGGACGGAGTACGCCCAGGCCGGGTTGTTCGCGGTCGAGGTGGCGCTGTACCGGCTCGTCGAATCCCTCGGCATGCGGCCGGAGTTCCTGGCGGGCCACTCGATCGGTGAGGTCGCGGCCGCGCACGTGGCCGGGGTGTTCAGCCTGGCTGACGCGTGCGCGCTGGTGTCCGCTCGCGGCCGCCTCATGCAGGCGCTGCCGTCCGGCGGCGCGATGCTCGCCGTGCAGGCGACGGAGGACGAAGTCCTGCCGCTGCTGGGCGACTTCGTCTCGATCGCGGCCGTCAATGGTCCGGCCTCCGTCGTCGTCTCGGGCGCGGGGGAGGCCGTCGCGGAGATCGAGGAGCACTTCGCCGACCGGCGGACCACGCGCCTTCGGGTGTCCCACGCGTTCCACTCCCCGCTGATGGACCCGATGCTGGAGGACTTCCGCGAAGTCCTCGGCGGGCTGACGTACAGCACCCCGTCGATCCCGGTCGTCTCCAACCTGACCGGCGCACTGGCCGAGGACCTCACGACCCCCGAGTACTGGGTGCGCCACGTCCGCGACGCCGTCCGCTTCGCCGACGGCGTCCGCACCCTCCACGAGGCCGGCGTCCGCCGCTACCTCGAACTCGGCCCCGACGCCGTCCTCACCGCGCTCACCGCGAGCGTGCTGCCCGACGACGTCGACACCGTGGCCACCCCCGCGCTCCGTAAGGACCGCCCCGAGGAGGCGAGCCTCCTCCAGGCCCTCGCGAGCCTGCACGTCCACGGCGCGAAGGTCGAATGGCGGGCGCTGCTCGCCGGAGCGGGCCGGCACCTCGCCGAGCTCCCGACCTACCCGTTCGAGCACCGGGACTACTGGCCGACCGGCCTGCCCGCCGGCCGCGGCGCAGAGTCCGCCGGGCTCAGGAACGCCGAGCACCCGCTGCTCACCGGCTCGCTGGAGCTGGCCGACAGCGGCGGCCTCCTGTTCACCGGTCGTATGTCGGCACGGTCCCACCCGTGGGCGGCGGACCACGTCGTCATGGGCTCGGTGCTGGTGCCGGGCACGGCGCTGGTCGAGCTGGCCGTGCGCGCGGGCGACGAGGTCGGCTGCGACATCGTCGAGGAGCTGACGCTCGCCGCGCCGCTGGTCCTTCCGGGGACGGACGCCGTGCAGCTCCAGGTGGCGGTCGGGGCGCCGGACGACGCGGGCCGCCGGCCCGTGACCGTGCACTCCCGGCCCGCGGCCGGGGGTCTGCACCCGTGGACCCTGCACGCGAGCGGCGTGCTGGGCACGGGTGCGGCACCGGCTGCGTTCGACGCCTCCGTGTGGCCGCCGGCCGACGCCGAGCGGGTCGACCTGACCGGTCTCTACAACGGCCTGGCGGAGGCCGGGTTCGGGTACGGCCCGGCGTTCCAGGGCCTCCGTGCGGTCTGGCGCCGCGGAGAGGAGCTCTTCGCGGACGTCTGCCTGCCCGCGGGCGTCGAGGGTGGCGCCTACGGCCTCCACCCGGCCCTGTTCGACGCCTGCCTGCACACGCTCGCCGTGGGCGGCGGGTTCGGGGAGGGCGGTGCCGGGGTGCCGTTCGCGTGGGAGGACGTCGCGCTGCACGCCTCGGGGGCGTCCGCGCTACGAGTCCGGCTGGCGCCGTCGGCGTCCGGTGGGCTGGCGCTCGCCGCGGCCGATGCGCAGGGCCGGCCGGTGGCGTCGGTGGGCTCGCTCGCCGTCCGGCCGATCGTCGCCGAGCAGCTCGGGGCTTTCGCCCGCCCGGCCGGCCACGACGCGTTGTTCCGCCTCGACTGGATGCCGGTGCAGGCGCCCGCCGACGCGGACGTGGCGTTCGTCGCCGTCGAGCCGAACGCGCAGGCGCTGGCCGAGCTCGCCGCGCGGTCCGACGTGCCGCCGGTGGTCCTGGCCGAACTCCCCGCCGGCGGGGCCGAGGCGGTGCACGCCCGGGTGGCCGCCGTCCTGGAGCTGGTCCAGACGTGGCTCTCGCACGAGGGGTTCGCCGCCTCGCGCCTGGTGTTCGTCACGCGGGGCGCGGTGTCCGGCGCCGACCTCGCCGGCGCCGCGGCCTGGGGCCTGGTGCGCTCGGCGGCGTCGGAGGAGCCTGGCCGGTTCGGCCTGCTCGACCTCGCCACCGCCGAGACCGGGCTGATGCCCGGGGCCCTCACCGTCGACGAGCCGCAACTGCTCGTTCGCGACGGAGGGTTGTTCGCCGCCCGCCTCGTACGGGAGGAGCTCGCGACCGAGGCGCCGCGCTGGCCTGACGAGGGCGCGGTGCTGATCACCGGCGGCACCGGCGGCCTGGGCCGCCTGGTGGCCCGGCACCTCGCCGCCGAGCACGGCGTGCGGAGCCTGGTCCTGGTCAGCCGCAGCGGCGCCGCTGCCGACGGTGTGGCCGAGCTGGTCGCCGAACTCGCCGGGCTCGGCGCCGAGACGGCCGTCGAGGCCTGTGACGTGGCCGACGAGGCCGCCGTCACCGGGCTGTTCGCCCGCCACGACGTCCGCGCGGTGGTGCACACCGCGGGCGTCCTGGACGACGGGACGATCGGCTCGCTCACGCCCGAGCGGGTCGGTGCCGTCCTGCGCCCGAAGGCGGACGCGGCGTGGAACCTCCACCGGGCCGCCGAAGGTCTCGACCTCACCGCTTTCGTCCTGTTCTCCTCGGCGGCCGGCACGCTCGGCAACCCCGGGCAGGGCAACTACGCTGCGGCCAACGCCTTCCTGGACGCACTCGCCCGTCACCGCCGCTCCCTGGGCCTGCCCGCCGTCTCGCTGGCGTGGGGCCCGTGGACCGGCGCTGGCGGCATGACCGGCGCCCTCACCGACGCCGAGGCCGAGCGCCTGGCCCAGACCGGAATACCGCCGCTCACACCGGAGCTGGGGCTCGCACTGTTCGACGCGACCACGGTCGGCGCGGAGCCCGCCGTCCTGCCGCTGCGGCTGGACTCGGCGGTCCTTCGGAAGCGTGGGGAGATCCCGCCGCTCCTGCGCGGCCTGGTGCGCGTGCCGGTGCGGCGCGGCTCGGTCGCGGGCGCGGACGGTGGGGCGGGCGGCGGCGCCGAGTTCGTGCGGCGGCTGTCCGAGCTGCCGGGGGCCGAGCGGCGAGAGGCGCTGCTGGAGGCGGTCCGCCGGCAGGTGGCCGCAGTCCTCGGCCACACCGAGGCGTCCGGGGTGGACCCGCAGCGGGCCTTCCAGGACCTCGGGCTGGACTCGCTGACGGCGGTCGAGCTGCGCAACCGCCTGGGTGGGCTGGTGCGCCTGCGCCTCCCGGCCACCCTGGTCTTCGACCACCCGACGGTGGCTGAGCTGGCGGACCACCTGTTCGAGCGGCTCGGCCTGGAGCCCGAGCCCACCACGGGCGCGGCCGTGCTGCTGGCCGAACTCGACCGCTTGGAGCAGGCGTTCGGGACGACCGAGGTCGACGGATCGGACGAGGCGCTGTCCGACCAGGTGGCCGCCCGCCTGGAGGTGCTGCGCTCGAAGTGGCTCGCCGCCCGGAGCGCCGCTGCCGCCGGCGGACTCCCGGGCACCGGGGCCTTCGACTTCGAGTCGGCCTCGGACGACGAGATGTTCGACCTCCTGGACAACGAACTGGGCCTGTCCGACTGACGACCCGCCCCGTCCCTCCCCGGGTCGCGGGAGCCCGAACCCTGGGCTCCCGCGACGCCCTGTCTGCGGTCCCTACCGTCGGTGCCGGGGCTCGGCGCACCCTTTCCGACACCAGTTCTGGACACTCTCCTAGCCTTCCCGGCCGCACAGTTGGCGGCATCGTGCGGCCGGGGGCGCCGCACCACAGGCCGGGAGGCGACGGATGGGAACGATGGTGCTCGGGGACCTGCTCGACGAGGCGGTGCTGATGCTTCGGAGTGCGGACGCACGGCAGGACGCGGAGGAACTTGCCGCACGGGTGCTCGGAGTGGAGTCGACCGGGCTGGACCCGCGGCGGGACGTCGACGGCAGATCGGTACGGCGGCTGCGGGATCTGGTGGGCAGGAGAGCCGACGGCGTGCCGCTCGGTCACCTGATCGGGCGGACCGTGTTCGCCGGCCTCGAACTCCTCGTCGGGCCTGGCGTGTTCGTGCCGCGGGTGCACAGCGAGCTCGTGCTGGCGGCCGGCCTGGAGTCCCTCGGGGGCGCGGCCGGGCCGACGGTGGTCGACCTGTGCGCCGGCTCCGGCGCGATCGGGCTGGCCCTCGCGCACGCCCGGCCGGACGCCCGGGTGCACGCGGTCGACTTCGACCCGGTTGCCGCGGACTTCGCCCGCCGCAACGCGGCCCGCCGCGCCGCGCTCGGGGACACCGAGGTCTCCGTCCACGAGGGCGTGGCGGGCCGGGCGGGCGCGCTGACCGGGCTGGCGGGCGAGGCGGACCTGGTGCTCGCGAACCCGCCGTTCATGCCGGACGCGGCCGACGTGCCGGACGAGTTCGGCCGCTACCAGCCCCGCCAGGCCGTGTTCGGCGGAGCCGACGGCCTGCGGGTCGTCCGCCAGGTGGTGGAGGCGGCGGCGGGGCTGCTGCGCCCGGGCGGCACGCTGGTCGTCGAGCACGGCCACCTGCACGGCGCGACGGTTCCGGCATTGCTACGGGAGTCCGGCTGTTTCGCCGAGGTGTCCTGCCGGCCCGACCACGAGGGCTGGCCGCTGTACTCCACGGCCGTCCGTACCGGGACCGACGCCCCGTCCTCCTGACCGGCAGACGGCCGGGCCCCCTTCCGCGGATGCGGAAGGGGGCCCGGCCGGTCGTGTTCAGCGGGGTGTCAAAGGCCGCCGGAAGCCGGCCACTGCGAGCCACGCGCCGACCCCTGCCACCGCCGCGCCGAGCAGCAGCGCCGGAACGGCGGTGCCCGTTCCGGGTAGGCCGAGGGCGAGGGCGCGGGTGGAGTCGATGGCGTACGTGAGCGGGTTGACGTGGGCGACGGCGGCCAGCCAGTCCGGGAGGTCGGCGGTCGGGACGTAGGCGCTGGAGGCGAACATCAGGGGCAGCACGGCGATGATCGCGAGGTTCTGAATGGGCTCGGCGCGGCGCAGCCAGGCCGCCGCCGCGATGAACAGCCAGCCGAGTGCCCAGCTCATGAACAGCGTCAGCCCGATCGAGGCGGCGACCGCGCCGGCCCCGCCGCGCGGGTTGTAGCCGAGGACGAGGGTCCCGAGCACCAGGATGATCACGGCCTGGACGGCGGCGCGCACGAGCGTGGTGAGACTGCGGGCGACGAGCAGGGAGCTCGGCGCGACGGGCAGGCAGCGCAGGCGGGCGACGATGCCGTTCTGGAGGTCCTCGACGAGGCCCACCCCGGACTGGACGGCGGACTGCACCGCGTTGTCGACGAGGACGGCGGGCAGGACGAAGTCCAGGTACGTGACGTCCGGTGGGAAGTGCGGTGGGAGTCCCATCCGGCTGAACACCTGGGAGAGCACCACAAGCGTGATGACGGGCTGGAGCAGGCCGAAGAGAAGCACCGCAGGGTCGGTCACGAGCGCGCGCAGAGACCGGCCGGTGAGGATGCGGACCTGGGTGAGCCGCGAACTGCCGTGCCAGGTGGGCGCGGTGGCCGTCGGAGTGCGGGGCGGTCGGCCGGTGTCGAGCGTGGTGGTCACCGAGCGGGTCCTTCCGGGCTGACGAGGCGGGCGGGGCTGTCGGGGCGGTGGGCCAGGGCGAGGTAGACGTCGTCCAGGCCGGGTTCGCCGAACGTGAGTTCGGCGGCCTCGATCCCGACCCCGTCGAGCGCGCGGACGACGGCGGCGATGTCGCGGGTGGCCTCGATGGGGACGACGAGGGCGGCGTCCTCGCGGCCGGTGACCGGGGCGAGCCCGGCACGGCGCAGTGCCTCGGCGGCCCGCTCGGAGTCGTTCCCGGAGTCGTTCCCGGAGTCGTTCCCGGCAGGCCCGTCGAGGACGACGGTGACGGTGCGCCGGCCGACCCGGGCCTTGAGCTCGGCGGGGGTGCCGTGGGCGACGACGGCCCCGTCGGAGAGCACGGTGATGGCGTCGGCGAGCCGATCGGCCTCGTCGAGGTACTGGGTGGTGAGCAGGACGGTGGTGCCCTCGGCGACGAGGCCTTCGACGATCTCCCAGAGACCGAGCCGGCTCACCGGGTCGAGCCCGGTGGTCGGCTCGTCGAGGAACACCACCTCGGGCCGGCCGACCAGGCTCGCGGCGAGGTCGAGGCGGCGGCGCAGGCCGCCGGAGTAACCGCGGGCGGGCCGGTCGGCCACGTGGCCGAGGTCGAACAGGTCGAGGAGGTCGTCGGCGCGGGCCCGGGCGGCGCGCCGCCCGGCTCCCAGCAGCCCGGCGAGCAGGAGGAGGTTGTCGCGCCCGCTGAGCCGCCCGTCGACGGTGGCGTACTGGCCGGTGAGGCCGATCCGGCGGCGGACCTCGGCGGGGCGGCGCCGGACGTCGAACCCGGCGACGCTGGCCCGGCCGGTGGTGGGCGCGAGGGCGGTGGTGAGGACGCCGACGAGGGTGGTCTTGCCGGCGCCGTTGTGGCCGAGCAGGGCGAGCACGGTGCCGCGGGGGACGGCGAGGCTGACCGAGTCGAGCGCGCGGACGGTGCCGAAGGTCATGCCGACGTCGACCGCCTCGATCACGAGGTCGTCGTCGGCCCAGGCGGGCGGGGGCGGGGCGGTGCGGGCAGGCATGGTCTGGTCTCCGTACGGGGGTTCGGCGAGCGTCGAAGGGGGCGGCCGGTGTCAGTCGACGGCGTCCATCAGGCGGAACAGCTCCTCGTCGGTGGCCGTGTCGAGGTCGGGGCCGGGGCGGGCCGGGCCGGCGGTTGCGGCGCAGCGCCGGGCGAGGTCGCGCAGCCGGGTGGCGGTGGCCGGATCGAGGGCGGTGCCGGTGGCGAGCAGTGCGGCGAGCCGGTCGACCAGGTAGGCGGCGGTGGGCTCCGGCGCGGCCCCCCGGTCGAGGTGGGCGCCGAGGGCGCGGGCGGCGGCGGCCGGGGACGGGTGGTCGAAGACGAGGGTCGCGGGAAGGGGGGTGCCGCTGGCGGCGGCGATGCGTTCGCGCAGTTCGATCGCGTTGACGGAGTTGACGCCGAGGTCGGAGAACGCGTGGGCGGCGTCGAGGTCGTCGGCGCCGCGCCCGAGTACGGCGGCGGTCTCGGCGAGGACGAGCTTGAGGAGGAGGGCGTCGCGCTCCTCGGGGCTCGCCGCGGCGAACCGCTCGGCGCTGGGGGCCGACGGTCCGTCGAGGGCCGGCATGACCGCGGGCGTGGAAGCGGCCGGCGCGAGCCAGTACGTCTGCCGCTGGAACGGGTACGTCGGGAGCGGCACGGGCCGGGCGCCGGGCAGGACGGCGTCCCAGTCCACGGGTGAGCCGTGCAGGTGGAGGCGCCCGGCGGCGGCGAGCAGGGCCCGCGTCTCGTCCGCCTGGTCCGCCGAGCCGGTCGCGATGACGGCGGCCGACGGTCCGGCCTCCCCGGCGGCCAGGCACTCGCCGAGCATGGGTGCGAGCGCGGCGGCGGGCCCGAGTTCGAGATAGGCGTCGACGCGCTCCCCGCGCAGCTGCTCGACGGCGTCCGGGAACCGGACCGGTTCCCGGACCTGGCGCACCCAGTGGCCGGGGTCGAGGGCCTCGTCGGCGGTCAGCGGGCGGCCGGTGACGCCGGAGACCAGCGGCATGGCGGGCGCGGCGAACGACAGGCCTTCGAGGACGCCGCGGAACTCCGCCAGCATCGGCTCCAGCAGCGGCGAGTGGAACGCGTGCGACACGCGCAGTCGCGTCGTCCGCCGGTCTGCGAAGTGTGCCTCGATCGCCGCGACGGCGTCCTCGGCGCCCGAGACGACGACGGACGACGGCCCGTTCACCGCCGCGAGCGAGACGAACTCGCCCAGCAAAGGCCGCACTTCGTCCTCCTCCGCCCGGACGGCGAGCATCGCGCCCCCGGCCGGGAGGGACTGCATGAGCCGTCCCCGGGCGGCGACCAGCGCGCACGCGTCCGTCAGCGACAGGACCCCGGCCACGTGCGCGGCGGCGATCTCGCCGACCGAGTGCCCGGCCAGCAGGTCGGGCCGTACGCCCCAGGACTCCAGCAGCCGGTAGAGGGCGACCTCGTGGGCGAAGAGCGCGGGCTGCGCGAACTCCGTCCGGTCGAGGAGCGGTTCGGGATGCCCGTGCCCGTCGTCGTCCCACAGGACGGAGCGCAGCGGCCGTTCCAGCAGCGGGTCGAGACCGGCCCACATCTCGTCCAGCGCAGCCGCGAACTCCGGGAAAGCGGCGACGAGTTCGCGCCCCATCCCGGGCCGCTGGCTGCCCTGCCCGGCGAACACGAAGGCGAGGCGCCCGCCGCTGTCGCGCCGGCCCGCCGCCGGAACGGCCGGCGAGGGCTCCCCGGCAGCGAACTGCCTTAGTGCGTCGACGAGTTCGCCCCGCTCGGCGCCGACCAGCAGCGCCCGGTGGCCGTGGACGGCCCTGGTGGTGGCGAGCGCATGGGCGAGGTCGGACAGGGCGTACGAGGACTGGGTGGCGACGTGCTCGGCCAGCCGCCCGGCCTGGGCCCGCAGAGCGGGCTCGCTGTGGGCCGAGAGCACCAGCGGCACCGGCCCGCCGGAGGAACCGCTGACAACCTGGGACGACGCCGGCGCCTCCTCCAGCACGACGTGCGCGTTGGTCCCGCTGATCCCGAACGACGACACGCCGGCCCGCCGCGCCCGCCCGTCCTCCCTGGGCCACGGCTGCGCCTCGGTCAGCAGCCTGACTGCGCCGGAGGACCAGTCCACCCGGGTGGTCGGCCCGGTGACGTGCAGGGTCCTCGGCAGGAGGCCGTGCCGCAGCGCCTGCACCGTCTTGATCACCCCGGCCACTCCGGCCGCCGCCTGGGCGTGCCCGATGTTCGATTTGACGGACCCCAGCCACAGCGGCCGGTCCGCCGGGCGCGCGCCGCCGTGGACGGCGAGCAGCGCCTGCGCCTCGATCGGGTCGCCGAGAGGGGTTCCGGTGCCGTGCGCCTCGACGGCGTCGACGTCGCCGGGGGCGAGCCCCGCGTCGGCGAGCGCGCGCCGGATCACCCGCTGCTGCGCGGGGCCGTTGGGCGCGGTGATGCCGTTCGAGGCGCCGTCCTGGTTGACCGCCGAGCCGCGCACGACGGCGAGCACCGGGTGCCCGTTGCGCCGCGCGTCGCTCAGCCGTTCCAGGACGAGCAGGCCCGCGCCCTCGGCCCAGGCGGCGCCGTCGGCGTCGTCCGAGAAGGCCTTGCAGCGGCCGTCGGGGGCGAGGCCGCGCAGCCGGGAGAACTCGACGAACGACCCCGGCGTGGCCATCACCGCGACGCCGCCGGCCAGGGCGAGCGAGGACTCGCCCGAGCGCAGCGAGCGGCAGGCGAGGTGGAGGGCGACGAGCGAGGAGGAGCACGCGGTGTCGACGGTGAGCGCCGGACCCTCCAGGCCGAAGCAGTACGAGATCCGCCCGGCCAGGGCGCTGCCGGCCGTGCCGATCCCGAGCAGTCCCTCCAGCTCGGCCGGGGCGGTGGTGCCGTAGTCGTGGTACATCGCCCCGGTGAAGACGCCGGTGCGGCTGCCGCGCAGCCCGGTCGGGTCGATGCCGGCGTGCTCCAGCGCCTCCCAGGCGGTCTCCAGGAGCAGCCGCTGCTGCGGGTCGGCGGCCAGGGCCTCGCGCGGGGAGAAACCGAAGAAAACGGCGTCGAACCGCCCTGCGCCGTCCAGGAATCCACCCCGGCGGACGTAGGACGTCCCGGGGTGCTCGGGGTCGTCGTGGAAGAGGCCGTCGAGGTCCCACCCGCGGTCGGCGGGGAACGCGGAGTCGGTGTGGGTGCCGTCGGCGACGAGTGTCCAGAGGTCGTCGGGGGAGGAGATCCCGCCCGGCAGGCGGCAGGCCATGCCGACGATCGCGACCGGCTCGTCGGAGGCGTCGTACGTGCCCTCGTCCGGTCGGTCCGGCGCTGCGCCCGACAGCAGGGACGCGACGGCGGCCGGGGTGGGGTGGTCGAAGCCGAGGCTCACCGGCAGCGGACGGCCGGTCGCCTCCGCCAGCAGGTTCCGCAGCCGGATGGTGCGCACCGAGTCCAGCCCGTACGCGCGGAACGCCGTGTCGGCGCCGATCGGCTCGTCGTCCGGGCCGCGGTCCATGACCTCGGCCACGCACGAGCGCACGAGGTCCAGCGCGTCGCCGTGGTCGAGCGCGTACGGACTGGGGACGAACGCCTCCTGGGCCACCAGCTCCTCCAGCGACCGCCGGTGCAGCTTCCCGGCCGGGGTGCGCGGGAGGTCGTCGACGGTCACCAGCTCCAGCGGCATCTTGTACTCGGCGACCTCGCACTCCCGCAGGAAGCCGGTCACGGCCCGCAGACCGATTGCCGGGTCCGCCGCGCGGGTGAGCACCAGGCAGGGGATCTCGCCGAGGCGCGCATCCGCCCGCCCGACCACCGCGAGCGGGCCGATGCCCGGCATCGCCGCCAGGAGCTCCTGGACCTCTGTCGCGTCGAACTTCCGCCCGCCCACGTTGATCAGCTCCGCCGCACGCCCGTGGAAGCGCAGCAGCCCGTCCTCCCCGAGACTCGCCCGGTCGCCCGTGCGCAGCCAGCCGTCCGGCGTGATCGCCGCGCGGGTCAGCTCGGGATCCCGGTAGTAGCCGCGGAACATGCTCGGGCTGCGGTACTGGAGGTCGCCCGGCGTGCCCGGGAGCGGTTCGCGCCCGTCCTCGCCGATGATCCGCACGCGCGCCCCGCTGGTCGGCCGGCCCACGCTGCGCACCGCGGCCTCGTCCGGGTCGGCCGGCGAGGTGCGGGTGCCGGTGCCCAGTTCGGACATGCCCCACACCACCACCAGCTCGCCGCCGAGCGCCGCCCGCACGTCCGCGGCCAGCGCGGCGGGGACCGCCGCCCCGGCGGTGCGCACCTGGTGCGGCCGGAATCCGGCGGGCCGTCCGTTGCGGGCCAGCGCACCGACGATGTCGTGCAACTGCGCCGGGACGGCGAAGACCGCGCTGGGTGCGGTCCGCCGGGCCAGCGCGAGGAAGCGCTCGGGATCCCAGCCGCGCAGCAGGACCTGTCGGCAGGCCCGGAACAGCGCGGTGTGCAAGGACTGCAGGCCGAACAGGTGGGTGAGCGGGCAGGCCGTCAGGATCGCGTCGGCGAAGGCCGCGCCGCCCTCCTCGGCGACGGGGGCGGTGTTGGAGAGCAGTCCGTCGTGGCTGTGCAGGCAGATCTTGGGCCGCGCCGAGGTGGTGCCGGAGGAGGGGAGCAGGACCAGCGGCTGGTCCGGTACGACCTCGACCGGGTGCGGCTCCCGGCCCGCGTGGTCGGCCATCGTCCGGGCCAGCGAGCGGACCCCGGACGGCAGCCCGTCCGGATCCCCCGCGACCAGGACCGCCCGCAGGGACGGTACGGCCGCCGACAGCTCGTGGGCGGTGGCCACCGCCTCCGGCGCGAACAGGGCCGCCACCGGGTCCACCCGGCCCAGCAGTGCCCGCACGTCGGCGGCGCCGAACCCGGCGTGCACCGGCAGCATGACCGCGCCGACGGCGGCGACGGCCAGGTGGGCGGTCTGGTACTCCCAGCAGTTCGGCAGCTGGACCGCGACCACCTCACCCGGACCCACGCCCAGCTCCTGGAGCGCCCGGGCCAGCGACGCCACTTCCGTCCGCCACTGACGCCACGTCAGCTCGTGATCGCCGTCGACCAGTGCGACGGCGTCGGGGGCGCGCCGTACGGCCGCCGCGAACACCCCGGGCAGGGTGTGACCGCCCAGCGCTCCGGGGGCCGGATCGATCGTGTAGTCATCGTTGTGGACGGACACCTTCACTCCCGGGGTCGGTGCGGGCTGCGGCTGTCATCCTCGGCCTCAGAGCGCGGGGAAAGCCCTAGAGGTTCTCTAGAGCCCGCGCGAGGCGGCGCGGGGAACGGCCGGGCGCTGCTCGGGGAACCCGGTGTCCAGCAGCGCCAGCAGCGGGCGGGCCTTCACCACCGTCTCGTCGAACTCCGCCTCGGCGTCGGAGAGGGCGATGATCGCGCCTCCCACCCCGTAGCGCAGCCGCCCCTCGCTGACCACGGCAGTGCGGATGACGATGCTCAGATCGGCGGCGCCGGTCAGCGAGAGGTAGCCGATCGCGCCCGAGTAGATGCCGCGCGGGCCGCTCTCCAGGCGGTCGATGATCTGCATGGTGCGGAGCTTGGGCGTGCCCGTCATCGAGCCGCCGGGGAAGGCCGACCGGACGCCGTCGACCGCGCTGTACCCGGGGCGCAGCCGCGCCCGTACGGTGCTGACCAGCTGGTGGACGGTGGTGTACGTCTCGACGTCGAAGAGCGGGTCGGCGACGACGGATCCGGTCTCGGCGCACCGCCCGAGATCGTGCCGGACGAGGTCGACGACCATGAGGTTCTCGGCCCGGTCCTTCTCGCTGGTCGCCAGGTCGGCGACGAGCAGGGTGTCCTCCTGCGGGGTGGCGCCGCGCGGGCGGGTGCCCTTGATGGGCTTGGACTCCATCACACCGTCCGGCCCGATCCGCAGGAAGCGCTCGGGGGAGGAGCTGAGCACGGACAGCCCGCCGAAGCCGAGGAAGGCGGCGAACGGTGCCGGGCTGATCCGCCGCAGGGCTCGGTAGGCCTGCCAGGGGTCGAACGCGGCCGGGGCGTCGATCATGTTGGTGAGGCAGACCTCGTAGGTCTCGCCGGCCCCGATCTCGTCCTGGCAGGCGTCGATGAGCTTGAGGTAGGCCTCACGGGGGTGGCGCAGCCGCAGGCCGGCCGACAGGCCGGGCGGGTTGTGGGCCGGCGGGTCGGTGCGTGGCGCCGGGCCGGTGAGCCGGGCGGCGGTGTCCCGCAGCCAGGCCCTGGCGGGCCCTGTCCGGCCGTCCTCGGCCAGGGCGAGCAGGTGGGCGGCGCCGGTGCGGTGGTCGAGGACGACCGCCCGGTCTGCGAACACCATGACGGCGTCCGGGTCGGGCGAACGGTGGGCACGGTCGCCGCCGCACTCGGCCTTGAGCTCGTAGCCGAGGCAGCCGACCCAGCCGAGCGCGAAATCGAACGGCAGCTCGGGCACCTCCACGTGCAGCGAGCGGAGGTCCGCGTCGAGCCAGTGCAGGAACTCGTCCTCCAGCACCCGCGTGCCGCCCCCGGCCGTTATCGTGACGGTCCCCCGGGAGACGTCCGCGCTCGCCACCCGGGCGAGCGGGCCGGAGGCGTTGCCCATCGCTGAGACCTGGCCGAGCCGCCCGCCCGGGAGGCTGCTGTCCAGCCAGAACGGGTGGCTGCCGATGCGGAAGAGCCGGTCGAAGACGGTTTCGGCGTCCCACCGGGTGTCGATCTTCCTGGTCAGCACGGTCAGTTGCCGGGGGGCCGGGAGCGGGGTGTGGTCGGGCCGGGTGCGGGGCCGCGGTACGCCGGGGGTGCGTCTGCGGCCGTGGCGGTGCGCGTGGTTGAAGCGCTCGGCGAGGTCCCGGAAGTTCGCGAGCAGCTGGTGCCCGGCCTCGGTGCCGATCGACTCGGGGTGGAACTGCACACCCCACAGCGGGAGTTCGCGGTGGCACAGGGCCATCACCACGCCGTCGTCGGTGGCCCAGGCGATCGGTTCCAGTACGGGGGAGAGGCTGGTGACGGCGAGCGAGTGGTAGCGGACGACCTCCAGCGGATTGGGCAGGTGGCGGAAGAGCCCGGTGCCGGTGTGCCGCACGTCCGAAGTGCGCCCGTGCCGGGGTTCGGGCGCCCGGCCGACGGCGGCGCCGTGGGCGAGGGCGAGACCCTGGTGACCGAGGCAGACGCCGAGGACGGGCAGTCGGCCCTCGCGGGCGATCCCGGCGCAGTGGCCGAAGTCGGAGGGGTTGTGCGGCGTACCGGGGCCGGGGGAGAGGACGACGGTGTCGAAGTCGTCGAGCAGCTCCGGCCGGAAGGAAGGGTCGTCGTTGCGGACGACCTCCGGCTCACGCCCGTTGACCTCGGCGAGGTAGTGGAACAGGTTGTAGGTGAACGAGTCGTAGTTGTCGACCAGGAGAGTGCGCATCAGTGGTCCTTGTCCTGCCGGTGCCGCCGGGCGGGGCCGGGAGTCTGCCGGCGGTTGTCAGCGGAGCACGGCGAGTTCGGAGGTGATCTCCCGTAGCACCGCCGCCTGCTGCTCGGCCAGGAAGAAGTGGCCCCCGGGGAGGACCTGCAGCCGGAAGGCGCCGGTGGTGTGGTTCTGCCAGGACCGGGCCTCGGCGATGGTGGTCCGCGGGTCGGCGTCTCCGGTGAGCGTGGTGACCGGGCAGCCGAGGATGCGCTCCGGACCGCAGGTGTAGCGCTCGATGGCGCGGTAGTCGGCGCGGATCGCGGGCATCGCCATGCGCAGGATCTCATCGTCACCGAGCAGTCGGGCACTGGTGCCGTTGAGCAGCTTGAGCTCGGCGATGACCGCCTCGTCGTCCTGGCGGTGCACGTTCTCGATCCGGGTGGTGGATGGCGCCCGCCGACCGGAGACGATGACGGCCCGGGGCGCGTGGGTGCCCTTCTGCTCCAGACGCCAGGCGGTCTCGAAGGCGAGGACGGCGCCCATGCTGTGGCCGAAGAAGACGGTGGGACGGTCGTCCAGGGTGAGCAACTCGTCGGTGATCCGGTCGGCGAGGGTGTCGATGTCCCCGATGCAGGGCTCCAGACGGCGGTCCTGCCGGCCGGGGTACTGCAGGGCGATCAGCTCGGTGTCGTCGGCGAGGGCCGCGGAGACGGGGTGGTAGAAGGTGGCGGAGCCGCCGGCGTGCGGGAAGCACACCAGGCGCACGGGTTGGTCGGCTCCCGGGTGGAAGCGGCGCAGCCAGAGCGTGCTCGACGTGCCGGGGCTGGTCATGGGTTCGGGCCTCTTTCGGTGGGGGATTCAGTCCCGGTGAACGGTGATGGCGCCGGACGGGCAGAGCGTGGCGGCCAGTTCGACCGCGTCCGGGTGTTCGTCGGCCGCGGCGGGGTCGAACAGTTCGACCACGCCGTCGTGGTCCTGGTCGAAGACGGTGCCGGCGTTGAGCACGCACTGGCCCGCGCCGACGCAGCGTGCGGTGTCGACGGTGACGCGCATGGACATCTCCTGGGGCGGTGTCGTGGGCTACCAGCGGACCGGCAGCGCGTGCAGGCCGCACAGCACGCCGTCGTACTTGAACGGCAGTTCCTCGGCCGGCACCGCCAGGCGCAGGCCCGGGATGCGCTCGAAGAGTCTGCGGTAGGCGGTCTCCATCTCGATCCGGACCAGGTTCTGGCCCAGGCACTGGTGGACGCCGTAGCCGAAGGCCACGTGATGGCGCTCGGTGCGGGCCGGGTCGAAGGCGCGCGGGCAGGCGAAGGCCTGCTCGTCGTGGTTGGCCGCGGCCACCAGCGGGATGATGCCCTCGCCGGCCCGGATCGGCTGGCCGGCGATCTCGACGTCCTCGGTCGCGACCCGCAGGGAGACCAGGTCGGCGACCGAGTGGAAGCGCAGCGTCTCCTCGACGACCCGGTCGTCCCCGATCCACCGGGGGTTGTCCAGCAGGGTGAGCACGCCGAGGGCGATGTTGTTGGCGGTGGTTTCGTGCCCGGCGATGAGCAGCAGCATCAGCACCCCGGACATCTCCCGGGGCTCGATCACGCCGGTGGCCAGTAGTCGGCTGATCAGGTCGTCACCGGGCCACTTCTGCTTGATGGCGACCAACCGGTTGATGTAGCGCAACAGTTCGCGCGAGGCGGTGTCGCGCTGCTCCTCGGTGGAGGCGCGGATCGCAACCAGGGTGCGGGTGCGGGATTCGAAGAAGTCCCGGTCGGCCGGCGGTACCCCGAGCAGTGCCGAGATGACCAGTGACGGGACGGGCAGGGCGAAGTCGGCGACCAGGTCGGCCTCGTTGCCGGCGGCCAGCATGGTGTCGATGCACCGGTCCACGGTCTGCTCGACGGCGGGCCGCAGCTCCCGGACGCGGCGGACGCTGAACTCGGGGATGAGCGCCTTGCGGAAGCGGTCGTGCTCGGGTGAGTCCAGGCCGACGAACCATCCGGGTATCTGCTCCTGGCGGGGCACGCCCATGGTCTGGCTGATGTTGGGGAAGCCCGGGTGGTCGGGGTTGGAGCTGATCCTGCGGTCGGTCAGGACGGCCCGGACGTCCTCGTGCCGGGTGACCAGCCACACCCGGTTCCCGTTCGGCAGGTGGCACACCACCAGGCCCCGCTGCTCGCGGTAGTCCTGGTAGCGGGGCGGGGGAAAAGCCTCGCCGGGCCTACGCAGCGGGAAGTCGACCACCCGCGGTGCGGCGCTCGTCATGTCGTCGGGTCTCCCTCGGGTGTGGTGCGCTTCAGGGCGTGCCGTAGAACGTGCGGACCCGCTCGATCACGCGGTCCTGGTCGGCGGTCGTCAGGGTGGTGTAGGTGGGGAGGTAGAGGCCGTCGGCGGCGAAACGGGCCGCGTTGAGGCCCGGCCATGCCGGATCGAGGTAGCCGGGCTGGCGGCTCATCGGTTGGAAGAACAGCCGGGTCTCGATGCCCTCGCCGGTCAGGAACTCTCGGAGCTCGGAGCGACGTTCGGCCCGCAGGTCGTACATCCACAGCACGTCCCGGGGCGGCATCAGGGTGATCCCCGGGACGTCCTTGAGGCCCTGGTCGTAGCGCCGCTCGATCTCCTTGCGGGCCGCGAGGAACTCGTCCAGGCGCTCGGTCTGGGCGACGGCGACGGCGGCCTGCATGGCCGTCATGCGGAAGTTGTAGGCGAGCTTCTTGTGGAGGAAGCTGTGGTCGGCGGTGAAGGCCATGGCCCGGAGGTGGGCCAGCTGGCCGGCCAGGCGGGGGTCGTCGGTGAGGCAGATGCCGCCTTCACCGGCTGTGATGATCTTGTTGGCGAACAGCGAGAAGCAGGCGATGTCGCCGACCGGCCGGATGCCGTGGGCCTCGGAGGAGTCCTCCACGACCCGCAGGTTGTACTGATGGGCGATCTCCATGATCGTCGTCATGTCACACCGGCGGCCGTAGACGTGCACCGGCATGATCGCCTTGGTGCGCGGGGTGATCCGCTCCTCGATCCGTGTGACGTCGATGTTCAGGTCGTCGGCGCAGTCGACGAACACCGGGGTGGCGCCCGTGTAGGTCACCGCCCAGGCGCAGGCGATCATGGTGAACTCCGGCACGATGACCTCGTCGCCGGGGCCCACGCCGAGCGCGCGCAGGGCCAGCGTGAGGGCCGCCGTGCCGGAGGAGCAGGCGACACCGTGGGCGGAGCCGTTGTACTCGGCGAAGGCCTCCTCGAAGTGCCGGACGAACGGCCCCTGGGACGAGATCCAGCCGTCGCCGATCGTGCGGTTGACGTACTCCAGCTCCCGCCCGTCGAGGCTCGGCCGGGACACGGGGATGGTGAAGGGCATGGGGTCCTCACTACGGGACGGGCCGCCGTACGGCGGGTCGGCTTGTGGAAGGTCGGGGAAGGGATCAGGTCAGGGCCGGCAGCCCGAGCAGCAGGTCGGCCGCCGCCGACCGGCCACCGGCGGCTCGCTGCGCCTCGCCGACGCGTGCGGCCCGCTCGCGGAAGGAACGGTCGCCGAGCACGCGGGTGAGCTTGTCCACGACGTCGTCCGGGTCGAGGTCCTGCGGCCGGTCCAGCGTGAGGCTGATCCCGAAGTCCCGGCCGCGTACGGCCTGGTCGTAGCAGTCCACCCACAACGGCCGGACCACCAGCGGCTTCCCGAAGTACACGCCCTCGTGGAAGCCGTTGCCGCCGCCGTGGGTGAAGAACACCTCGACCTTGGGATGGGCCAGCACGTCCAGTTGGGACGGCAGCCAGCTCTCGATCCGCAGGTTGTTCGGCAGCCGGTCGCGCGGCGGCAGGAGGTGCTGCTGCTCGGCCGGCAGCCGCCACAGGACCTGGTGCCGGCCGTCCAGGCGTCGCGCGACCTCCACCAGGTCGCCCACCTGCGCCCGGGTGAGCCGGGTGATCGTGCCGAATCCCATGTAGACCACGGAGGACTGCACGTCCAGCCAGTCCATGACGCCGGTCGGGTCGTCGGCCGGCGAGGCCTCCGGCAGCGGCGGCACCATGGCACCGACGAGCTTCACCTTCCCGGGAATGTCGAAAGGATAGTCGAGCTCCCGCACTGAATTGCAGAGCACCATTTCCGCGCGGTCGACCCGCGTCATGGGGCTGGGCTTCGGCAGGCCCAGCTCCTTGCGCAGTCGGGCGTCCTCGGAAAGCACCTTCCCCATCGTGGGGTGGAAGAACAGCGCGAGCGTGCGGAGCTTGAAGAGGCGATTGCTCAACCTCTGGCCGAAACCCATCGGGTAGGGCAGGCCCGAATGCGGGACGGGGAAGTCCCTCGGAGTGTAAGAGGACCCGAAGGGGCTGTGCGAGGTGAGGACGTTGCTCGGCAGGAACGGGACGCTCAGGACGAACGGAATGCCCCGGGTCAGCGCCAGGTCGACGGCGAAGGCACTGACGCAGTCGATGACCATCAGGGCCGGATCACACTTGTCCACGACCGCTGCGAGCCGGCGGTACTTCTCGGCCTGGATGTCGGGCCGGTAGGACTGGTGGATCACCGCCCGGTGTGCCTTGAAGCGCGAGGGCTGGGTCACCCGGCGGTACACCTCGTCGCTCCAGCTGACCGCGGACAGCTCGGAGAAGACGTCGCCGAGGGAGGCGAACTCCACCGCCGACCGGTCCGCGAGGCCCAGGACGTCGGCGCGCCGGGGCTCGTCGGTGGCGAACCAGAGGTCGGGCACGCCCCGTCGGGCCAGTTCGCCGGCCAGCACCAGCAGGGGGTTGAGCAGGCCGCTCTCCGGAAGGCTGGCAAACAGGATCGGCCGTTGCACGGCGCTCATCGGACTCCCTCGGGGCGGGGTTGGCGATCGGGACTGCACCCCACCTTGGTCTCACGCCCGGTGTCGGGAATTCCTTAGTCCTTGGTCCGGTCGGATGGTCGCCCGGCCCGATCATGCTGGTGTGTCCCGATTTGATCGGAAGTGGCCGGTGAAGGGGATTCAAAGGCTCCTCCAAGGATTCCCCGGACGCCCCCGGCCCGTCGGGTGGTCGGACATCGATCGGCGGCCCCGAACCTGGTCCCCGAGCGGATGCTTCGGGCGCGGTCCGCTTCTTGACGAGTCCCATATATTCCGGTCGGAGGCGCCTGGGTACGCTGAACCCCCGTCAGCCGTAATTGCGGGTCGTTCCAGGCGTGGCCCCCGGAATATCGGAATCGTCATCGAATCACTCATCCGTACATCCATGGTTTCGGCCGGAAAGTTCGGCCGCCTGCAACCGCTGTCTCCACCGGTGCCGGAGTTCCGTGCTGAGTTCACGGCGGTTCGGGCCGACGGAGAATGCGCCGGATTGTTTCGGGGAGATCCAACCGCACCATCCGTGCCTTGAAGGGATCCGATTCTCCGTGGTGATGTCATACGCAGCCCAGGCCGGTGCAACCCGGACCGTCGAACCCGATCCCGTCCCGGCCTCCGGCGCGGGACCGCAGCACCAGCCGCTGGCCGGACAAACCGGCCTGACCATGGCCCAGCTCGACCGGGCCCTCACCATCCGGCAGGCGAACGAGGCCTTCTTCTGGCAGTTCGGACGTTCCTCGGCGGACCTCTGCGGCCGTACCTTCAGCGACCTCGTGCACCCGAGCGTCCAACAACCCCTGCTGCGTCAGTTCTCCGGACTGATCGAAGGACGGCGTGACCGCTTCGCCACCGACGTCATAGCAGTCGGTCCGCACGACGAGACGTTCACCGTCCCGCTCACCGCCGTCATGGTGCACGGCGGTCTGCCTGACGAGTCGTCGATCCTGGTGATGATGCCCGACGGGCGCCCGGACTCGGGTGGGTCCGAGGTCGTGGCCGGCCGGAAGAAGTTGCTGAGCGAGATCGACGCGAAGATTCTCGAGGGCATCGCGGCCGGCGTCTCGACCGTGCCGCTCGCCGCCCGGCTGTACCTGAGCCGTCAGGGCGTGGAGTACCACGTGACGTGCCTGCTGAGGAAGTTGCGGGTCCCCAACCGCGCCGCACTGGTCTCCCGGGCCTACTCGATGGGGGCCCTCAAGGTCGGGGTCTGGCCACCGAAGGTCGTGGAGAGCTTCGTCAAGTAGTGGTGTTCCGCCAAGCCCGTGGGTGCTGCGGGGCGTCTCGGCGGGTGGGGGCGGATCAACGTGCTGTGCGCGGGGAGAGCGGGCCCACCTCAGGGCCCGCACCACGTGACCCACTGGGCTACCGCGAGTGGATCAAGCGGCCGGCCGGCCGGGTGGGGGGCAACGCGGCGGGGCGGGTGATGCCGGGGCTGCCGTCCTCGGGAGCGGATCCGTCGAGGAACCCCGGCGAGGAACCCCGCCGCAGGGTTCGCTCAGCCGGCTTCCGAGCGGTCGTTCGCTGCGGCGTCCGCGATCCCGGCGCGGAGCAGTTGGTGCCCGAGGTCGATCAGGGCGCGGGCCGCGGCGTACTCGTCGCCGATCTCGGGGACGAGTGGGTCGTGCGGGTTGCGGCGGGCGGTGGTGCGGGACTCCAGGGTGTTGTCGCCGGTGTCGAGGACGGCGTGGACCTTGGTGCTGTCGCCCTCCTCGAAGAGGTCGAGGCGCAGGGCCCACTGCTTGGTGCGAATCGGTGTCGCGGCGTTCGTGCTCATGTCCGGTCCTCTCAGGGCCGGGTGGGCCCGGGGCCCACCCGGCCGGTCGGGTCAACCGCCCCGCGTGATCTCGATCGTGCGAGGGGGCCTTTCGGCCGTGCCGATCGGTGCGCGGACGGTCAGGACGCCCTGGTCGTAGGCGGCGGTGACGTCCTCCTCGCGGACACCGGCGGGGAGCCGGACACTGCGGGTGAACGAGCCGTAGCGAAACTCGGAGCGCTGCTTGTCCTTCTTCTCCTCGGTGCGCGCGGCACGGACGGTCAGGATGCCGTCGTCCACGCTGATGGTGATGTCCTTGTCGGGGTCGACGCCGGGGAGTTCGGCCTTGATCTGGTAGACACCGTCGGTCTCGGACTCCTCGATACGGATCACGTGCTCGCCTTCCGGTACGCGGAGGTCGAGCGGAAAGTCCTCGAAGAGGTCCGGCAGGGACGGCCACCGGTAGCCGAAGGGGAATCTTCTGAGCAGTTCACCGGCCATCATGGCCTCCAGCGGATAGGGGTCGTGGTACTTCCGTGGTCGGGGATCCGGCCCGGCCGACGGGGGACCAGGTGGCGTTCTCCCGAAGGGTGCTGTGGGAGACCGGGATCAGCAGGTCGACGAGCCGTTCGACGACGTCGCGCAGCAGGTCGTCGACGGTGAGCACGCCGACCGGGCGGCCGTCGTCCAGGACGGGCAGACGGCGGACACCGGAGGTGCGGAAGGTGCGGTACGCGGTGTCGAGGTCGTCGTCGGCGTCCACGGTGGTGACAGGGGTGGTCATCAGGTCCGCGACCGGCTGCCCGGGGTCGTGTCCGTGGGCGAGTCCGCGGACGGTCAGGTCGCGGTCGGTGAGGATGCCCCGTAGTCGGCCGTCGTCGGTGACGAGGACGCAGCCGACCGCCTGCTGCTCCATCCGCCGGGCGGCTTCGAAGACGGTCGCGGCGAGGCCGACGGTGGCCGGCGGTGCGGTCATCAGCTCTGCGGCTTTCATGACGCGAGGGCCCTTTCGACTCCGTTCAACGAGACCGTGACGTTCGACGGCAGCGGCCTGGCGGAGCAGCATCCCCGCCAGCTCTCGGGCCTCGGCGGGAGTGAGCGAGATCCAGACCTCGCCCGTGTCGTACGGTTTGCGGACCGTGTCGAGGACGACGCGGCCGGTGTCCGGCAGGACTTCGGGGATGAAGCGGGACACCGCTACGGTGCGCCCACTGGTCGTGTGCATCAGTTGCTGGGTGGCGGTGCGGGCGTCGTCGGTCAGCACGGCCGTGCCTCCGGTACTCAGGGCCCGGCACGATGAACCGGGCCTCTCCCGTCCAGCAGACCGCCGCCGAGTGCGAGGCGGCAGGGCTGTTCGGCCCTCCGGTGGGCCCTATCCGCGGGGGCCGGCGCGGGCCTGCCCGGCGAGGCCGGACGCGTCGGCGGGCACCGGTGCCGCTCGGCTGTGGGGCCAGGGCCTTAGGACCCTCGCTCAGCACCACCGGCCCGGCGGATGCTCGAATCACCGGCGCTCCCCGCCGAGAACAGGGAGTGATCAACCATGACCACCGAAACCGCCCTCACCACTGCGGATCTGCACCTGCTGGCCGAAGCCGGAGGCCTGGCGCCCTCGCTGCACAACAGCCAGCCCTGGCGCTTCCGTCCCACGCCGGACCTGTTCGGCCTGGAGGTCCGCGCCGACCTGAGCCGGGCCGTTCCGGCCGCCGACCCGGCCGGCAGGGCGCTGCACATCTCGATCGGCGCTGCCCTGTTCAACCTGCGTGTGGCCGCCGCCCACCTCGGCCGCGAGGCCGCCGTCCGGCTGCTGCCGGCCGGCGAAGGCGCGCAGCCGTGTGCCGTGCTCGACCTGTCCGCGCCGGCCCGCACACCGCTGCCCTTCGGCGCCGACCTCTACCCAGCCATCGCCGGGCGCCACTCCAGCCGGCAGCCGTTCACCAACCGGGACGTCCCCGAGGCACTGGTCGCCGAGCTCATCTCGGCGGGCCGGGACGAAGGCGTCACGCTCACCGTGCTGGAGGAGGACGGGGTGCGCCGCGTGCTCGCCCTCACCTCCGAGGCCGAGGCCCGGATCGCCGCCGACGTCACCCGCGAGGCCGAGACCCGCCGCTGGCTACGGCTGGAGCCCTCCTACGACGGCATCCCGCTCGCCGCCCTCGGCTCGCACGACCGCGACGCGCGCGTCCCGATGCGCGGCTTCGCCGGTCACCCGCCGCGCCACAGCACCCCGGCCGAACGCTTCGAGGCGCTGCCGCAACTGGCCACCCTCACCACCCACCTCGACAGCCGGGCGGACTGGCTGCGCACCGGACAGGCCATGGAACGGGTGTGGCTGCTGGCCACCGTCCACGGCCTGCGTGCCTCCGTCCTGCACCAGGCCGTCGAGATCCCCGACACCCGCTGGCGCCTGCGCGACCCGCAGGAGGGACCCGGGCACGTCCAGCTCGTGCTGCGCCTCGGCTACGGCCCGTCCGGTGCGGCCAGCCCGCGTCGCCGGGTCGAGGACGTCCTCGACCCGCCGGAGGGGTAGCCGGATGTTCCTCCGCCCGTCTCCTGCGCGGGGAGACGGGCGGAGGGTGCGGCTTCGCCGGGGGAGCCGCGCAGGCGTGCGGGGTCAGTCCGGCGGGCTCGCGAGCGTGCGCGACATGCCGTCGAGGGCCAGTTGCACGGCCTGCCAGGGGAGACCGGCGTGGAAGGGGTGTCCGGCGGCGTCGGTCTGCGGGTGCCCGCGGACCTGCCGGGTGACGGAGAGGGTGTTCAGGAAGCCGAGGTCGTCGTGGGGCAGGCCGGGGTAGTCGACGGCGGCGACGTACGGCGGGAAGGCGACGAGCAGGTCGAAGGGACGGGCGGTGCCGTCGGTGTAGCGGACCTCGGTGTCGCCGACCTCGTCGACCACGGCCGAGGTGTGACCCTCGATGCCGCGCGCCGCGAACTCGTGGTCGACCACCTGGTGGAGACGCGGACCGAAGGCCTGGACGTAACCGGACTCGTAGGTGGTCCAAGTGAGGTGGACGAGGGATCGGAGCTTGGCCCGGCGCAGCCAGGTGTCCAGCATCAGCGCGATCTCGTACAGCGGCCCGGCGCACTTGTTGTCGGGCGGGACGAGGAACAGCGCCCGCTGGTGCTGCCCGGCCTGCGCGTTTTCCTTATCCGGACGCGGTCGCCGAGCAGGTGGCGCAGGCCGAAGGCCGTCTCCAGGCCGGCGAAACCCCCACCGACCACGAGGACGTGCGGTTTCGAAGGCATCGCGGGATCCGTGCCTCCTACTCGGGTGCGACGATCGGGGGGCCGTCGGGGCGGATGATCCGGCCGCTGATTCCCGTGGGCCGGATGCGCATCCAGGTGTCCCGGGTGCCGCCCGCCCAGGGACGGGAGTCGGCGTGTTGCCGGAACCAGCGCACGGTCTCCTCGTCGGAGACGACCGAGGCGGTGCCGTTCACCAGGACGCTCCATCCGGTGGCGAACACCTCGTCGAGCTGGTCGGCCTCGAAGGCGACCTCGTCGCCTGCCGTCCTGGCGAGGGTGCCGTCGTCGACGGTGCGGTAGAGGATGGTGGCGTCGAGCACGCGGTAGTTGACGGGCAGCGCCACGAGGCCGCGCGGTGCCGTCAGCACCACTCGGCCGACGCCGCCGGGGGAGAGCTTGGCCCAGCAGGCCGCCGGGTCCAACTCCTCCAGGAGTACGCGGGCGTTGGCCCGGGCGTGGCCGGACGGTACGTCGCGGCCGCCGCCGAGCAGACAGCCGACGGTGGTGTCGAGCGCGTCGGCGAGCCGGGTGAGGGTGCCGACGCCGACCGGGACGGGGTGGGTTTCCAGGTACTCCAGGAACCCCGGGTCCAGGCCGCCGCGCTCGGCCACCAGCTCGCGGGTGAGCCCCAGCTGGGTGCGGCGGTGGGCGACCCGGCGCCCGAGGTCGCCGGGGTCGGCCGGGCGGGGGCGCGTCCCGCTGTCGTTCGGGGTCGTCATGGCGATCTCCCCGTTCAGACGGCTTCGCTGTTCGGGACGATCACCAGCGGGACGGTGCAGCGGTGCACCAGGGCGCGGCCGGTGGAGCCGAACAGCAGGCCGCGGAAGCCGCCGAGGCCCCGGCTGCCGATGACCAGGCAGCGGGCGCGGGTGGCGACGGCCGCCAGCATCGGGGCGGGAGAGCCGGTGAGCACCTCGCGCCGCACCCGGATGTCCGGGTACTTCTCCTGCCAGCCGGCCAGCGCCTCGGACAGGTCCACCAGGGACTCCTCGACCAGGTCCGGCTGTGCGGCGTCGGCGGGGCGGCGGATCTCCACGGCCTGCACGTCGGCCCCGGCCAGCGAGGCCTCCTCGAAGGCGAAGCCGATCGCGGCCCGGGAGGCCTCCGAGCCGTCCACTCCGACGACGACGGGGCCGGGACCGGAGACGCCGTCGGGCGGCTCCGGGACGAGGGCGATCGGACACCCCAGGTGTCCGACCAGGGAGGCGCCCTTGGAGCCGATGGGCAGTGCGGAGTGGGCCTCCGTGAGCCGACGGATGCCGAGGACGAGCTGTGCGGCCTCGTCGGCTGCTTCGCGCAGCACCCGGACCGGGCGGCCCTCGGCGAGCCGGGGGGTGATCTCCAGTCCGGGGTGGCGTTCGGAGGCCAGCAGCCGGGCGGTGTCCAGCAGCGTGTCGCCGGCGGCGCGGAGGCCGATCGTCCAGTGGTCCCCCACCGGTTGGCCGATGGGCCAGTCCTGGGCGTGCAGGGGCTGGAGTGGCAGGCCGCGCCAGGCGGCCTCGTCCGCCGCCCAGCGTACGGCCCAGCGGCTCGCCTCGGAGCGGTCGACGCCCACGATCACGGGGCGGCGGGTTTCGAAGCCGTTCATCGCGGTCTCCTTTCGGCTCTGGCCGGCGCCGTCACCGGCTCTGCGAGGAGCCTTGACCACTCTCATCGTCGTGCGCCGTCGTGCGGGTGGGGGAGGGCCGGTCGGGCCCGGAGACGCGGGCCGGTGGGCCCCGCCGCCTTCGAGGGGACGGCTCTCCGTGACCAGGTCGGTGCGGCACACCCCGCACGCCTCCACCTCCGCCTCACCAGGATCTCCTGCGGTCCGGGCGCGGACAGCGCCCGCCCGCTCCCACACCAACGGCCCCGGGCCCCGAACGCCCGTACGGCCGGGGCCGAGCGCTGCTCGGGTATGGGCCGATCAGCCCAACCCGTGCCAAGGGGGACCTGCTGGAACGCGTGTCGGGGCCGGACGGCCCCGTGCGGGACGACCGGTGTCGGCGGACAGTGGGAGTACGGGGGCCGTCCGCCGAGGAGGGCCCGGCGGTGAACCGGAGGAGGGCCGATGGAGACGACGAGGCCACCGCTCGCGGAACTGGATCGACGAGGCCTCGCCGTGCTGGTCGAGACGCTGTGGCAACGGGGGTTCACCGTCATCGGGCCCACCGTGCGCGATGGCGCGATCGTCCTCGCCGAGCTGGCCTCGGCGGACGACCTGCCGCACGGCTGGGGGGTCGAGACCGAGGCCGGCCGGTACCGGTTGCACCGGCGCGACGACCGTGCGGCCTTCGCGCACTCCGCCGGACCGCAGTCCTGGAAGACCTTCCTGCACCCGCCCCGGGCCCGGCTCTGGCAGGCCGACCGGGCCGAGGACGGCACCGTCGTCGTCCGTGAGGAGGATGATCCGCCGCCGCGCTACGCCTTCCTCGGGGTGCGCCCCTGCGATCTGAGGGCGATCGCCGTCCAGGACCGGGTGCTGACCGGCGGCGCGTTTGCCGACCCCGTGTACGGGCCACGGCGCACCGGCGTGTTCATCGTCGTGGTCGAGTGCACCGAGCCCGGTGGGGTCTGCTTCTGCGCGTCGATGGGCACCGGCCCGGGCCTGCCGGACGGTTCGGCGTACGACCTGGCGCTCACCGAGACCGTGGAGTCCGACGGCCTCCGGTACCTGATCCGGGCGGGCAGCCCGGACGGCGAGGACCTGCTCGCCGAACTCCCCACCCGCTCCACCGACGGCGAGCGCGCCCGGACGGCCGTCGCCGACGCCGCCGGGCGGATGGGCCGGGAGATGGACGCCACCGACCTGCGCTCGCTGATGGCCGGCACGATGACCGCCGAACGCTGGGACCAGGTCGCCGACCGCTGCCTCACCTGTGGCAACTGCACCATGGTCTGTCCCACCTGCTTCTGCACCACCACCGAGGAGACCACGGACCTCACCGGCGACCACGCCGAGCGGTGGCGCCGGTGGGACTCCTGCTTCGACCTCGACTTCTCCTACCTGCACGGCACCGGTCCGGTCAGGTCCTCCGCCCGCAGCCGCTACCGGCAGTGGCTCACCCACAAGCTCGGCACCTGGTACGACCAGTTCGGCTCCTCCGGATGCGTCGGCTGCGGCCGCTGCATCGCCTGGTGCCCGGTCGGCATCGACATCACCGAGGAGGTCGCCGCCCTGCGCACGGAGGCCGCCACCGCGGAGGGAACACCGTGACGCACGCCATGACTCCCGTCCCGTACCGGGTGGCAGCCCGACGCCGGGAGAGCGCCGACACGGTCACCCTCGACCTCGTCCCCGAGGCCGGCTCGCTGCGGCCGTTTCGGCCCGGGCAGTACGCGATGCTGTACGCCTTCGGCACCGGGGAGATCCCGCTCTCCGTCAGTGGCATCACCGGCGACACGCTCGGTCACACCGTCCGCGCGGTCGGAAAGGTCAGCGAGGCGCTGTGCCGGGCGAAGGCGGGTGACTGGATCGGGGCCCGCGGCCCCTACGGCACGGCCTGGCGGACCCCTCCCGCCGGGAGCGACGTGCTGATCGTCTCCGGCGGCATCGGACTCGCTCCGCTGCGTCCACTCGTCGAGGAGGTCCTCGGCCGGGTGGACGAGTTCGGCACGGTCTCGGTGCTCGCCGGGTACCGCAACCCGGGCGAACAGCTGTTCCTCGAAGAGGTGCCGTTCTGGCGCTCCCGCGCGAACGTCCTGGCCACCGTGGACCACCCCGAGCCCGGCTGGCGCGGTGCCACCGGCCTCGTCACCGCCCTGCTGGACGAGGCCGACTTCCGTCCCGACCGCTGCGCCGCCTACCTGTGCGGCCCGGAGGTGATGATGCGCGCGACCGCCCGGGGGCTCATCCGCAGAGGCGTCCCCGCCGAGCGGATCCGGGTCTCGCTGGAGCGCAACATGCGCTGCGCCACCGGCTGGTGCGGCCACTGCCAGCTCGGCCCCGTCCTCGTCTGCCGGGACGGCCCGGTCCTCGGCTGGGACCACGCCGACGGCCTGCTGTCCACGCCCGAGCGGTGAGCGCCATGGGCACCCCGCGCCTGGCGGTCTGGAAGTTCTCCTCCTGCGACGGCTGCCAGCTCACCCTCCTCGACTGCGAGGACGAACTCCTCGCGCTCGTCGGGAAGATCGAGATCGGCTACTTCCTGGAGGCGTCCCGCCGTGAACTGCCGCCTCCCTACGACCTCTCCCTCGTCGAGGGCTCCATCGCCGCCCCCGCCGACCTGGAACGCATCCGCCGGGTGCGCGAGCAGTCCCGTTACCTGGTGACCATCGGCGCCTGTGCCACCGCCGGCGGCGTCCAGGCACTGCGCAACCTGGTGAGCCTGCCCGACTACCAGGCCGTCGTCTACGCCCACCCCGAGTACATCGACAGCCTCGACCACTCCACCCCGATCTCCGCCCACGTCCCGGTCGACCTGGAGCTGCGAGGCTGCCCGATCGACAAGCGGCAGCTCCTGGAGGTCATCACCGCCTACCTCGCCGACCGCAAACCCGACATCCCCACCCACAGCGTCTGCTTCGAGTGCAAGCTGCGCGGCACCACCTGCGTCACCGTCGCCCACGGCACCCCGTGCCTCGGCCCGGTCACCCAGGCCGGCTGCGGCGCGCTCTGCCCGGCCTACGGGCGCGGCTGCTACGGCTGCTTCGGCCCCATGGAGACGCCCAACACCCGCGCCATGCTGCCGCTGCTGCGCCGCGACGGGGTGACGGAGGCGGACGCCGCCCGGCTCTACCGCACCTTCAACGCCGAGGCCCCCGGCTTCGCGGAGGCCGCCCGGGCGGCGACGGAGGAGGACAGCGGATGACCCACGGTTCCCAACGGCTGCTCACCGTCGGCGCGTTGGCCCGCGTCGAGGGCGAGGGCGCGTTGCACGTCGCGGTTCGCGGGGACGAGGTGGAGGCCGTCCGGCTGGAGATCTACGAGCCTCCGCGCTACTTCGAGGCTCTGCTGCGCGGGCGCAGTTACACCGAGCCGCCCGACCTCACCTCCCGCATCTGCGGAATCTGCCCGGTGGCGTACCAGATGAGCGCCTGCCGCGCGGTCGAGGAGGCCTGCGGGGTCGTGGTGGACGGCCAGCTGGCCCAGCTGCGAAGGCTGTTGTACTGCGGCGAGTGGATCGAGAGCCACACGCTGCACATCTACCTGCTGCACGCCCCCGACTTCCTGCACCTGCCCGACGCCCTGGCGCTGGCCCGCGCCGACGCGGCGCTGCTCCAGCGCGGGCTGCGGCTGAAGAAGGCCGGCAACGAGATCGTCGAGATCCTCGGCGGGCGCGCGATCCATCCGGTCAACGTCCGGGTGGGCGGCTTCCACCGGCTCCCGACGCAGGCCGAACTCGACCACCTGGCAATGGTGTTGCGCCAGGCGCGGACGGACGCCGAGGACACCCTCGGCTGGGTGGCCGGGTTCGAGTTCCCGCCGCTGACAGTCCGGCACGAGCTGCTCGCCCTGACCGAGCCAGACGGCTACGCCATCGACTCCGGCACCCCCACCGCCGCCCTCTCCGGCACCTTCGCGCTGCGGGACTTCGAGCAGCGCGTCCGGGAACACCAGGTGCCGCACTCCACCGCCCTGCACGCCACCCTCGCCGGCCGGCCCCACCTCACCGGGCCGCTCGCCCGCTGGAACCTCGGCAGCGAGCGGCTGCCCGACGGCATCCGCACCTTGGCCGCCGAGGCCGGGCTCGGCCAGCACTGCGACAACCCCTTCCGCACCATCGTGATCAGGGCGGTCGAGGTGCTGTGGGCCGTCACCGAGGCCCAACGCGTCATCGAGCGGTACGAGCGCCCGCTCGCCCCGGCCGTGCCCGTCGCGCCGCGGGCGGGCACCGGGTACGGCGCCACCGAGGCCCCGCGCGGACTGCTCTACCACCGGTACGACCTGGACGACGCCGGCATTGTCCGGCGGGCCGTCATCGTCCCTCCGACCGCGCAGAACCAGAGCGCGATCGAGGCCGACCTGCGGCCTTCATCCAGCCCCGGCTGCACCTCGACGACGCCGAGTTGACCCGTCAGTGCGAGCAGGCGATCCGCAACTACGACCCCTGCATCTCCTGCGCGGCGCACTTCCTCGCCCTCACCGTGGACCGGGGTTGAGGGAGTGGGCGGCCAGCGGATCGTCGTCATCGGCGTCGGCAACGAGTACCGCCACGACGACGGCGCCGCCGTGGCCGTCCTGGCCGAACTCGCGGCGGGAGGCCTCGCCGCCGACCGCCTCACCCTCTGCGACGGTGAGTCCACCCGACTCATGGAGCTGTGGGAGGGCGCCGACCTGGCGGTCGTGGTCGACGCGGTGCACGGCCACCCTGGCGAGCCGGGCCGGATCCACCGGGTCACCGTCGACGCCGACCACCTGCTCGCCGACCCCCTGGCGGACGACGAGGCGGCGGCCGGAACCCACGGCCTGGGCCTCGGCCACGGTGTCGCGCTGGCCGCCGCACTCGGCAGGCTGCCGCGCGAGCTGCTGATCGTCGCGGTGGAGGGCGTGGACTTCTCGATCGGCGAGGGCCTGAGCCCGGCTGTCGTCGACGCGGTGCCGCGCGTCGTCGCCGAGGTCCGCCGGGCGGTGGAAGGGCACCGGGCGGAGGCGTCATGACACCGAACCGCGGACGGTCGAGGCCTGCGGCTCGCGAGCAGCAGCCGCCCGCCGTCACCGAAACCGAGCGCACCCGATCGGGCGGGTGCCTCCCCGTGCCCGGTCGGCCCATCCGTCCGCCGTTCCTCTTCCCCTGGGGCGCCGTCGGCGTCCGGAGTACGGTGGAAGAGCCACTGTCCGCGGCCTGCGGGTTCGGTCCGTGGTGCCCCGGCGACAGCGTCAGGCCGATCCAGGCGAGCCAAGGGCAGGTGTTTCCGACATGACCGCAACCTCCGAGCCCGGCGGTGCCCGGGTGTCCCACCCGGAGCCGCCCGCGCGGCTCTCGCTGGTCCCCGAGGGCGTCGCCCCGGGGCGGCTGGGCGGGGCCTGGTGGCCCCGTTCCCGCGACCTCCTTCGTGAACTCCCCCCGCTGGCGGCGACGCTGGCCCCGTCGTGGGGAGAGGTCCTCCGCGTCACCGTGAACCCGGCGCACTGGCCGGTCATCCCCCGGCGCGTCCCGGTCACCGGCCATGTCATCCACGTCGGCTGGTTCGAACAGGAACAGGACGCGGAGGAGGTGGTGGTGTGCTCCTTCGTGCCCCGGCGACTGGACCTCCTGGTGATTCCCCCCGAGACCGAGGCCCCGACCGCCGAGTGGCTGATGACGGCGGTATGCGAACCGGCCAACACCCGCACCGCCACCGAACTCCTGGCCGCCGCGGGCGCCCCGACGGAAGGCGCACGGACAGGCAGGTGACCACGGTCAGTGGCGGACGGCGCTCCGCTCCCGACCGGCCGACCCCTCCCGTGACGTCCCGCGATCGGCTCCCGCTCCGGACCGCTCGGGGCGGCACGCGTTCGCACCGCACTCAACGCGGTAGGCCTCGACCGAGGGTGTGAGCAGGCGGCGCCGACCACGGAAGACCACTGTCGGAGGAACGGCCATGACAGCAGCCGAAAGTGCAGGGCAGCGCACCACGGCCTGGGTGGTGGAGCGCCCCGGCCCGATGTGCTCGTCCCCGCTGCGCCGGGTGGAACGGATGCTGGAACCGCCCGGACCCCGGGAGTTGTTGATCGAGGTCGGGGCCTGTGGAGTGTGCCGCACCGACCTGCACCTGGCCGAGGGCGACCTTCCGCCGCACCGGCCCGCCTGCACACCGGGGCACGAGATCGTCGGCCGGGTGCTGAGCACGGGCCGGGAGGTGCGGGACTTCTCTCCCGGCGACCGGGTCGGCGCGGCCTGGCTCGCGAGCACCTGCGGCGGCTGCCGGTACTGCCGGGCCGGCCGCGAGAACCTCTGCCCGAACTCCCGGTACACCGGCTGGGACGTCCAGGGCGGCTACGCCGGACACACCCTCGTGGACGCCGGGTACGCCTACCCGCTCCCCGAGGGGCCGCCCGACGAGGACCTCGCCCCGCTGCTGTGCGCCGGCATCATCGGCTACCGCGCCCTGGAACGCGCGCAGCTGCCGCCCGGCGGACGGTTGGGCATCTACGGCCTCGGCGCCTCCGGGCACCTCACCGCGCAGCTCGCGCTCGCCCGGGGCGCCACCGTGCACGTCCTCACCCGGGCCGCGAGCGCCCGGCGCCTGGCCCTGGAGCTGGGCGCGTCCTCCGTCGGCGACGCCTACGACACACCGCCCGAACCCCTCGACTCGGCGATCCTGTTCGCCCCGGTCGGCGACCTGGTGCCGGTCGCGCTCGCCGCGCTGGACCGCGGCGGCACGCTGGCGGTGGCCGGGATCCACCTCACCGACGTACCCGCCCTCGACTACCAGCGGCACCTCTTCCAGGAGCGCAGTCTGCGCAGCGTCACCGCCAACACCCGTGAGGACGGCCTCGCCTACCTCGCGGAAGTCGCCCGGCACCACCCGACGGTGCACGTGCAGCGTTACCCCATGAACCGTGCCGACGCCGCGCTGGCCGACCTCGCGGCGGACCGGGTCACCGGAGCCGCCGTCCTCATCACGCAGTGAAGGCTCCGGCCCCGGGACTGGTAGGCCCGCAGGTCGAGGTGCCGCGTATTCAAGCGCGGTCGACATGACGGACACGAAGAGCCATGACTCGGGCGCCGCGAGGCTGGGGGCGACGACCGGAGTCGAGCGGCGGGGCCCTGCAGCGGTGTACC
This sequence comes from Kitasatospora sp. NPDC091276, assembly GCF_040684355.1. Classification (NCBI taxonomy): domain Bacteria; kingdom Bacillati; phylum Actinomycetota; class Actinomycetes; order Kitasatosporales; family Streptomycetaceae; genus Kitasatospora; species Kitasatospora sp. NPDC091276. The sequence continues at coordinate 35,067 of NZ_JBFBFU010000026.1, forward strand.
GGTGCCAGGCCGCTCAGTCCGCCGCCTCGGCGTCCGCCACGGCCCGCTTGACGGCGGCGAAGCTGTCCGGGGTGACGGAGATCGAGTCGATCCCGGCGCGGACCAGGAAGCGGGTGAAATCCGGGTCGTTGCTCGGGCGTTGGCCGCACAGGCCGACGTGGCGGCCGGCCGTGTGGGCGGCGGCGATCAGGGTCTCGATGCTGCGGGTGACGGCCGGGTTCCGCTCGTCGAACAGGTGGGCGAGCAGGCCGGAGTCGCGGTCGACGCCGAGGGTGAGCTGGGTGAGGTCGTTGCTGCCGATCGAGAAGCCGTCGAAGCGCTCGGCGAACTGCTCGGCGAGCAGGATGTTGGCCGGGATCTCCGCCATCACGTACACCCGCAGGCCGTTCGTGCCCCGGGCGAGCCCGTTGTCGGCCATCACCGCCAGGACCTCGTCGGCCTCCTGCGGGGTGCGGCAGAACGGGATCATCACCACGACGTTGGTGAGCCCGAGTTCGTCCCGGGCCCGGCGCAGCGCCCGGCACTCCAGGGCGAAGCCCTCGCGGTACCCGGGGGCGTAGTAGCGGCTCGCGCCGCGCCAGCCGATCATCGGGTTGGCCTCGACCGGCTCGAACGGTGCGCCGCCGACCAGCCGGGCGTACTCGTTGGTCTTGAAGTCGCTGGTGCGCACCACCACCGGGTCCGGCCAGCGGGAGGCCGCGATCCGGGCGACGCCGTGGGCGAGCCGGTCGACGAAGTAGTCGGTCCGGTCCGGGTAGCCGTACGTCAGCTCGTCGACCAGCCGCCGGTCCTCGGCGGAGAGCCGCTCGGGGTGGACCAGCGCCATCGGGTGGACGCGCACCTGGTGGGCGACCACGAACTCGGTACGGGCCAGGCCCACGCCGTCCGCCGGCAGCCGCCACCAGCGGAACGCGGCACCCGCGTCGGCGAGGTTGAGCATGACCTTCGTCCGGGTGGCCGGCAGCGAGCCGAGATCGGTGTCGGTCGCCTCGTACGCGACCAGTCCGGCGTACACGTGGCCGTCCGCGCCCTCGGCGCAGCAGACCGTCACCTCCTGTCCGTCCGCCAGCACGGCCGTCGCGGTCCCGGTGCCGACCACCGCCGGCACTCCCAGCTCGCGGCTGACGATCGCCGCGTGCGAGGTGCGGCCGCCGTGGTCGGTGACGATCGCGGAGGCCCGCTTCATCAACGGCTCCCAGTCCGGGTCGGTGATCTGCGTGACCAGGACCGCGCCCTGCGGGAACCGCTCCAGTCCGACCGGATCGGCCAGCGCGCACACCGGTCCCGCCCCGATGGCCTCGCCGACGGCGATGCCGTCCACCAGCCGCTCGCCCGTGCCGGTGAGCCGGAAGCGGCGCAGCACCTCGCCCCGGCGGCGGGACTGCACGGTCTCCGGACGGGCCTGGACGAGGAACAGCTGCCCGCTGATCCCGTCCTTGGCCCATTCGAGGTCCATCGGGCAGCCGTAGTGCTCCTCCACGGCCGTCGCCCACTCGGCGAGCGTGCGGATGTCACCGATGCCGAGCACCCGGGCCGCCCGCTCCCCGGGCTCGGTGTCGACGGTCCGGGTCGAGCCGTTCGCGGCGTACACGGCCTTGCGGCGCTTGGCCCCGAGCTGCACCTGGATCACCGGGTCGAGCCGGTGGTCCTTGAGCGTCGGCTTGAACACGGTGTACTCGTCCGGGTCCACCTGCCCGCTCACCACGGTCTCGCCCAGCCCCCAGGCCGCACTGACGATCACCACGCCGGGGAAGCCGGTCTCGGTGTCCAGGGTGAACGCCACGCCCGCGCCCGCGAGGTCGGAGCGCACCATCAGCTGGACGCCGACGGACAGGGCCAGCGCGAGCTGGTCGAAGCCCGTCCGCTCGCGGTAGTCGATCGCCCGGTCGGTGAACAGCGAGGCGTAGCAGCGCAGGCAGGCGGCGAGCAGGGCTTCCGTCCCGCGGACGTTGAGGAAGGTCTCCTGCTGGCCCGCGAAGCTCGCCTCCGGCAGGTCCTCGGCGGTGGCGCTGCTGCGCACGGCGACGTCGGGGTCCTGACGCCCGGCCTCACGGGCGAGCCGTTCGTACGCCTGCGCCACGTCCCGTTCCAGCGCCGGCGGCAGGGGCGTGGCCAGCACGGCGGAGCGGATCGCGCCGCCGACCTCGGGCAGCGGGGCGCCCTCGTGCAGGCGGTCGAGCTGCCCGGCGATCCGCTCGCGCAGGCCGCCGGTGTCCAGCAGCTCCCGGTAGGCGTCGGCGGTGGTCGCGAAGCCGTCCGGCACCCGGACGCCGGTGGGCCCCAGCCCGTTGATCAGCTCGCCGAGCGAGGCGTTCTTGCCGCCGACCAGGCCGACGTCCTCCCGGCCGAGGCCGCGGAAGGGGATGACACGGCGCATGGCTTCCTCCAGGCGCGCTGGCAGGGCGGCCGCACGGCGCCGGACGCGCCGGGGGCTCCGTCCCTGTCACTGTCCGCCCGGCCCGGAGACGCGGGACAGTGCCGCAGGGGCTCGGGATCGGGTCCGGTCGGCGGCCGGACCGGGGCCGTTCGACCCAGGGGCCGACCGTCCCGTCGCCTCGCCGGGATACCGTGCACCGTCATCGAGGGGCGATACGGGAGCTTGCCATGGGACGACCGGTCGAGAGCGGGCAGCCGCGACTACGGCGTCAGCTGGGCGTGTTCGACGCCGTGGTCGTCGGTCTGGGGTCGATGGTCGGCGCGGGGATCTTCGCCGCCTTGGCTCCGGCCGCCGGCGCGGCCGGCTCGGGCCTGCTGCTCGGGCTGGTGCTCGCGGCGGTGGTGGCGTACTGCAACGCGACCTCCTCGGCCCGGCTGGCCGCCCGGTACCCGCAGTCCGGCGGGACGTACGTCTACGGGCGCGAGCGGCTGGGAGAGTTCTGGGGCTACCTGGCCGGTTGGGGGTTCGTGGTCGGCAAGACCGCGTCCTGTGCCGCGATGGCGCTGACGGTGGGCGGCTACGTGTGGCCCGGTCGGGCGCACGCGGTGGCGGTGGCCGCGGTGGTGGCGCTGACGGCGGTGAACTACGCCGGCGTGCAGAAGTCCGCGTGGCTGACCCGGGCGATCGTCGCGGTGGTGCTGGCGGTGCTCGCCGCCGTCGTGGTGGCCGCGCTGACCTCGGGCGGCGCGGAGGCGTCCCGGCTGGACGTCGGTGCGGACGCCACGGCGCACGGGATTCTCCAGGCGGCGGGCCTGCTGTTCTTCGCGTTCGCCGGCTACGCCCGGATCGCCACCCTCGGGGAGGAGGTCCGCGACCCGGCCCGCACCATCCCCCGGGCCGTCCCGGTGGCGCTGGGCATCGCGCTCGCCGTCTACGCCCTGGTCGCCGTCGCGGTCCTCGCGGTGCTCGGGCCCGAACGCCTGGCCGCGGCCGCTGCGCCGCTGGACGAGGCCGTCCGAGTGGCGGGCACCGGTTGGCTGGCCCCGGTGGTGCGGGCGGGGGCGGCCGTGGCCGCGCTCGGCTCGCTGCTCGCCCTGATCCTCGGCGTCTCCCGCACGACGCTCGCGATGGCCCGCGACCGGCACCTTCCACACGCGCTGGCGGCGGTCCACCCCCGGTTCCAGGTGCCGCACCGCGCCGAGCTCGCGGTCGCCGCCGTCGTCGCGGTGGTGGCGGTGACCGCGGATGTGCGCGGGGTGATCGGGTTCTCCTCCTTCGGGGTGCTGGCCTACTACGCCGTCGCGAACGCCTCGGCGTGGACGCTGACCAGGGCAGAGGGCCGCCCGCCGAGGCTGGTTCCCGCAGTCGGCCTGGCGGGCTGTCTGGTGCTGGCGTTTGCCCTGCCCCTGTCCGCGGTGCTCTTGGGAGCCACCGTCCTGGCGGCCGGCGCCGTCGCCTACGCGGTGCGCCGGGGTGTCTCCTCGTAGGCCACGGTCGCCGTGCGGCCCCGCGGCCGGGGTCGTACGGCCCTATGGGCGGGCGCGAGGGCGAGCGAGCCTGGCCGTGGGGGCGGCACGTGGAGAGCGGGGCGGGGCCTGCCAGGCCCGGCCTGCACGCTCATGTGCCGGTACCTACCGCTACGGCCGGATCACGGAGGCCCAGCCATGACCGAACCCGTCATCGTCGGTGTGGACAGCTCCGGACGGAGCCTGCGCGCCCTGGTGTGGGCCGCCCACGAGGCGGCCCTGCGCGGGGCCCGACTGCGCGTCGTCCATGTGCTGCCCACCTGGGAGCACGACATCCCGTTCCACCCGCCCGGCATGTGGCTCAACGTCCGTGACCGGGGCGCCGACATCGTCGCCGAGGCCGCGGCGATCGCGACGGAGAGCCAACCCGGCCTCGACGTGTCACCGGAGCTGATCATCGGACGTCCGGCGACCGTGTTCATCGACGCGGCCGAGCACGCGAGCGCGGTCGTGCTCGGCGCCCGGGGAGAGGGCGGGCTGCGCAACGTGCTGCTCGGCTCGGTCAGCCTCCAGGTGGTCGGGCACGCGGCCGCCCCGGTCGTCGTGGTCGGCTACGTGAACAGCGGGCACGACCGGATCCTGGTCGGTACCGACGGCTCCGTGGGCTCCACGGCGGCGCTCGGCTACGCCTTCGAGGAGGCGTCCCTGCGCAAGGCCGTGCTGTACGTCCTGCGGTCCTGGGGCATGCCGGCGACCGCGGAGGCCGGCGCCGCGGCGGCGGACCCCGGGGAGGTCACCGCGCGGCTCCGGCGTGAGCTGGGTGAACAGCTCGTCGGCCTGCGGGCCCGCCACCCGGACGTCACGGTCCAGGAGGAACTGGTCCGCTCCGGGCCGAGCGCCGCGCTGATCCGCGCCTCCGAGCGGGCCGACCTCGCCGTGGTCGGCTCCCGTGGCAAGGGCGGTTTCCACGGACTCGCCATGGGCTCCGTCAGCCACGCGCTGCTGCAGTACGCGATGTGCCCGGTGGCGGTGGTCCGACCGGTGGGTGGGGCGGACGCGGCCTGACCGGCATCACGCGCCGGGCCGACCCTCCGGGCGTCGGCCCGGCCCGGAACGCGACGAACGTGGTCGGCCGGGATCCCGTCCCGTCCCGGCCGGTATCGGCGGGGGTAGCTGCTGACGCCTTCCGGTGCCGGGCGGGTTCAGTACGGCGGCGAGGGAACGGTCACGACCGGGCAGTGCGCGCGGTGCAGCAGGCCGTGCGGGACGGAGCCGAGCCGCATCCCGGTGAAGCCACCGTGCCCCCGGCGGCCGACGACGACGGCGAGGGCGTGTTCGGCGGCCTCGGCCAGCTCCTCGACCGGGTGGCCGCGCATCAGCTCGTGGGCCGTGGCGACGTCGGGGTGGAGCTCGCGCCGACCGGCGGTGGTCTCGAAGAGCATCCGGCGCAGGATCCGCTCGGTGTCGCGTTCGTCGAGGTTGACGACCGGCGGGCGCTGCCACACCCAGACGATGCGCAGCGCCGCACGCCGTTCGGCGGCGAGGTCGAAGGCGAAGTCCACGGCGGCCGCCGAGGACGGGCTGCCGTCCACACCGACCACGACGTAGGGCGGGTCCTGGGTGACGTGCTCGGGATCGCGGACGACCACCACCGGGCAGTGGGCCTGCGCGCTCACCGGGACGGCCACCGAGTAGACGCTCAGCACCTCCGCGGCCCGGCGCAGCCGACGGGATCCGAGCACGACCAGAGTGGCGTGGGCGGACTCGCGGCACAGCGCCGGGGCGGGGACGTCCTCGACCACGGCGGTGGTCACCGCCAGCCCGGGGTGCCGCTCCCGGGCCACCGCGCAGGCCCCGTCGAGCGCCTCGTCGGCCCGCTGGCGCAGGGCCGTGTGGTACCGGCCCTCGTCGAAGGCGCGGAACTCGCGGAACGGCGACGGTACGGCGTGCACCAGCCGCAGCGGCAGGCCTCGGCGGTCGGCCTCGTCGGCGGCCCAGGCGGCAGTCATCGGGCCGGTGTCGAGCGCGTCGACGCCGAGGACGACGGGATCGCTGGGGCCGTCGGAACGCACGGGTGTCATGGCTCCTCCTCGGGTCCGGTGACCGGACCCCGACTCCGACCCTAGGCAGGCCCGAGGCCCGGCACGAGGGTCGACCGGCCCCACGGCCGGAGCCCACGGGCCCCACCCGCGACTCCCCGGCCGGCCCCTCGGCCCGTCAGTCGGCGAAGAGGTGCGGGTTGGGCGGTACGGGCGCGGCGGCCTCGTGCTCGTTGCGGAAGTGGTGGATCCGGGCGTCCGGGCCGGGGAAGTACTCCGTCACCCGGTCGCTGTCGGACCAGCGCACGTCGTACGGCGGGCTGCCGTCCGGGTGGTGCAGGCCGACGATCTCGCCGTCCCTCCTGGTGGCTCCGGGCCGGGTGCCCTGGACGATGATGCGGTCTCCCACGGCGGCTTTCATGCCGTCCTCCCAGGGTCGGTACGTTGGACGGGCCGACCGTCCGTACCTCCATGGCACCACTGCGCGTGGGGTGGTGCAGGGGCCGGACGGTCCCGGGCCGGGGCCCGCCGGCCCAAGCGCCGGTGCCCGACCTGCGGTGTGCTGGGGGAGCGCAGGCGCGGCGGACGGCCCGCACCCCACGGAGGCGAACGAGATGAACGGCACCGACCGGACGACGGGTGAGCGGCGGATCGTCGTCGGCGTGGACGGCTCGCGCCCGTCCCGAGCAGCGCTGCGCTGGGCTCTGGGGGAGGCCCGGCTGACCGGTGCCGTCGTGGAGGCGGTGACCAGCTGGGATGAGCCGGGCGTGTACGGACGGGGCATCACGGTGTCCCCGGAGGAGTCCGACGCCGTCGCCGGGGCGGAGCTCGCCGAGCTGGTGACGCGGGAGACGGTCCGGGCCCCGGGGGCCGCCGTGCGGCAGCGGGTGGAGCACGGCAGCGCCGGCGAGGTCCTGGTGAAGCTCTCCGAGGGGGCCGCACTCCTGGTGGTCGGCAGCCGGGGCCTCGGCGGCTTCGTCGGCGCGCTGCTCGGCTCGGTCGCCCGGTACTGCGTCCGGCACGCCCACTGCCCCGTGGTCCTCGTCCGTGGCGACTTCGCGGCCGGCCCCGTCGGGGGCGGGCGACCCGCAGCGAGGGGCCCCTCGGGCCAGTCACCAGGGCCGTCAGGCCCTCGGGAGACAGAGGCGGGTTCGGCAGACTGACCTACGACAGCACCTGCCACCCCGGCAGGGAGGAGGCGCGTCATGTCCGTCGCAGCCACCACGCACAGGCATCCGGCCTCGCGCACGTCCCTGCGCCAGCACGTCCGCCGGGCCACCGGCCGGGACGGCAATCCGCTCTGCCGCCCGGTGGACCGGGCGTACAGCCGTCTGGTCGCGGGGCTGGCGTTGACGATGCTCGCCACGTTCGTGCTGGCTTCGGTGGCGGCGCTCCTGGTGTTCGGCGCCGAGACGCACACCGCGCAGCAGGTGGCCCGACACCGGCACGTCGTCACCGCCGTCACCACCGGCGCGGCCCGGTCGGACGATCTGCGGGCGGGAAACCCGCAGGCGCACGCTCCGGCCCGCTGGACGTACCCGGTCGGGCCGGGTGGCGGGGTCGTCCCGGTGCCGGAGGGCACGGTCGCCGGGACGGCCGTTGCGACCGGGCTGAACGACGCCGGGAACCCGGTCGGCGCGCCCAAGGCGGCCACGGAGATCCTGTCGGATGCCGCCCTGGTGGGCCTGGGCACGGTCTTCGTGCTCGGGCTGGCGGCGGAGGGCGGCTTCGCGCTGCGCCGCCACACGCTGGACCGGCGGGCGGAGGAGGACTGGGAGCCCGCCTGGGAGCAGGTCGAGCCGCTCTGGTCCGGGCGGAAGTGAGGGAGCGGTGCCGGGTGGCGGACCGGTGTCAGAGGTGGAAGCGGCGGGTCTCGCCCGGCCGGACCGTCGTCTGCGTGCCGCGCAGGCGGATCAGGACCGGCTCCTGGCGGTCCTCGCGCAGGCTCACCGTGACCGAGCGCCGGTCGACGGCGATCGTGAGGCCCCAGTGGCCCCGGTAGCGCAGGTCGAGGTCCAGCCGGCCGAGGGCGGACGGCAGGTGCGGGTCGAGCCAGAGAGCGTCCTCGCGGACCTCCAGACCGGTGTAGCAGCGTTGTAGCAGGTCGACCGCGCCCGCCATCGCGCCCAGGTGGACGCCCTCGGCCGTGGTGCCGCGCTGGCTGTCCCGCAGGTCGGCCGCCAGGGTGTCGCGGAAGTACCGCCAGGAGGCGCGGCGGTCGGATCGGGTGAGCACCCAGGCGTGCACCACGGAGCTGAGCGTCGAACCGTGGACGGTGCGCCGCAGGTAGTAGTCGGTGGTGCGGCGGAGCAGTTCGTGGCCGGCGGGGTAGCCCAGGTGCCGCAGCAGGTCGCGGACCTCGCGGGCGGAGAACAGGTACCAGAGCATCAGGGTGTCGGCCTGTTTGGACGCCTTGTAGCGGTTGACCGTGTCGCCCTCGGCCTCCAGGACGCGGTCGAGGCGGCGCAGGTCGGGGTAGCGGCGCCGGTAGGCCGCCCAGTCGAGCTCGGCGAGCCGCTGGTAGCCGTCGAACTGGCTGAGGACGCCTTCGTGGAACGGGACGTGGAGGTGGCGGCCGACCTCCTGCCAGCGGTCCAGCTCCAGGGCGTCGAGCGAGAGGCGCTCCAGCAGTTCCTCGCGCCGGTAGCCGGGCAGGACGTCCAGGGCGTCCTGGGCCCGGGCCAGCACCCAGGAGGCCAGCACGTTGGTGTAGGCGTTGTCGTCCAGACCGGGCCGGTCGGCGCCCGGGTAGGCGTCGTGGTACTCGTCGGGGCCGAGCACACCGCGGATCGACCAGCGTCCGCGCCCCTGGTCGTAGACGGCGGCGGAGGACCAGAACCGGGCGATCTCCAGCAGCGTCTCGGCACCCGCCGAGGCGAGGAAGTCCCGGTCCCCGGTGGCCTGGTAGTACTGCCACACGTTGTAGGCGACCGCGGAGCCGACGTGCCGCTGGAGGTGGCTGTGGTCGGGCAGCCAGCGGCCGGACAGCGGGTTCAGGTGCAGCTGCTGGGATTCCTCGCGGCCGTCGCTGGCGCTCTGCCACGGGTACATCGCCCCGCGCAGGCCGATCCGGCGGGCCTCCTGGCGGGCGGCGTCCAGACGGCGGTGGCGGTAGCGGAGCACGGCGCGGGCGAGTTCGGGCAAGCGCAGGTTGAGCAGCCGCAGGACGAACAGCTCGTCCCAGAAGACGTGTCCCCGGTACGCCTCGCCGTGCAGCCCGCGGGCCGGGACGCCGACGTCCAGGTCGATCGAGTGCTCGGAGTAGGTCTGGAGCAGGTGGAACAGGTTCAGGTGCAGCGGACCGGTGCCGTCGAAGTCCGCCTCGATCCGGCATCGGCGCCACAACTCCGCCCAGCGCACGGTGTGTTCGGCCAGCAGGTCGTCGAAGCCCCCGGCCTCGGCGGCGAGCAGCCGACAGGCGTGCAGCGGGGTCTCGATCGCCCGGTCGCGGGAGGTGTGCAGGGCCACGGTCTTCTCCACCGTCACCGGCCGGCCGAGCCGGGCCCGCACGGTGAGGAGGTGGGCCGTCCAGCCGTCACGGCACTCGGCCGTCACCGTGGCCCGTCGCGCCCTGGTCCGGGCGCACAGGGCGATCCGAAGGGGCGAGCCGGCCGCGGCGGCCTCCAGCCAGAGCAGCCCGTCGCCGTCCACGCCCTGGCCGGCCGTGACGAGGTGTTGCTCGGCCAGCCCCCGGTAGCGGGCGACGCCGGTGTTGGCGACGGCGCCGTCCAGCGCCGAGCGGACTTCCAGCGCACCCGTCCAGTTCTCCGGCGTGAACGTGCTCTCCAGAGCGAGCAGGTGCGGCCGGGCCTGGCTGGCGAGGCGGCGCTGGACCAGCCGGGTCCGTCGGCCCTGGCCGTCGACCACGAGGGCGGTGCGGGTCAGCAGGCCCCGGCGCAGGTCCAGCTCGACGGTCTGTTCGGCGGGCGGACCGGCGAACCAGTCGCCGCCGACCGGGCGGAAGGTCAGCGGCAGCCAGTTCGGGCAGTTGACCAGGTCCTCGTTGGTCACCACCCGCCCCGCGACCGTCGACTCCGCCCGGTCGTAGCAGCCCGCCAGGTACGTCCCCGGGTAGTGCACCCCGTCCGCGAACGCTTCCGGCGCGGCACCCCGGCTGACCACGTAGCCGTTGCCGACCGCGCACAGCGCCTCCCGTAGCCCCTCCTCGGCCGGGTCGAAGCCCCGGTAGCGGAGGGTCCAGGGGTCGGGCATGACGGGGTACCCCGCCGGTGTGTGCGTTGCCACGACGAGACCTCCGTTGCCGACCGGCCTGACCCCAGTCTGAGCAACGCCCGACCGGCCCGCCCCTCGGACGGTGCGCGGCCGGGCGGCCGGGCGGCCGGGCAGCCGGGCAGCCGGGCCGCCGGTCGGCCGGGCGGGCGGGGCCGGTCGGCCCTCCCGTGGCCGTGGCCGGGCGTGGAGGCTGGAGGAGACCGATCGGCGAGGGCCGAGGAGACGCGCCATGTCCACCGTTCATCCGCCGCGCAGCACCGCCGAGGCGCTGCTGGCCGACGGCACCACCGTCGGGATCCGCCCACTCGGCCCGCGGGACCACCAGGCGGTGCTCGACCTGCACACCACCGGGATGTCCGAGGAGAGCCGTCGGATGCGGTTCTTCGGGGTCAGCCGCAACGCGCCGGGGCAGGCCGCCGACCGGCTGTGCGGGCCGCCGCGCCCCGGCCTGCTGGCGCTGGGGGCCTGGATGGGGGAGGAACTGCTCGGCGAGGCCGACTGCGAACCGCTGGACGACCCGCCGGAGACGGCGGAACTGGCGCTCGCGGTGGCCGACCACTGGCACGGCCGAGGCGTCGCCACCCTGCTCCTGGAGCACCTCGTGCACGCCGCCCGGGCGGCTGGCATCCGTGCTTTCGAAGCCGACACCCTGTTCGGCAACCGCGCGGTGCACAAGGTCTTCGCCGACCTCGGCCTGCCCGTCCAGCGTTGCTTCGCGCACGGCGAGGTCAGGCTCCGGGTCCCGCTGGAGGAGACGGACGAGCGCTACCGCGCCGCGGTCGACGAACGCGGGCGCCGGGCCGACCTGGCGAGCCTGGCGGCGCTGCTGCGCCCGGCCTCGGTCGCGGTGGTCGGGGCGTCCCGCCGGGAGGGGTCGGTCGGGCGGACCGTCCTCGGGAAGATCCGGCAGGGCGGCTTCACCGGGCCGGTCTGGGCGGTCAACCCGCACGCGGACGAGGTCGGCGGCGAGCGCGCGTACCCGTCCGTCGGCGCGCTGCCCGCCGTGCCGGACCTCGCCGTGCTGGCCGTGCCCGCCGCCGCGGTCCCAGGGGTGGCCGAGGAGTGCGGCGCCGTCGGGGTCCGGGCGCTGGTGGTGCTCACCTCCGGGCTCGGGCCGCAGGAGGCCCGGCGGCTGATGCGCGCCTGCCGCCGCCACAGCATCCGCCTGGTCGGGCCGAACAGCCTGGGCATGGCCCAGACCGAACCCGCGATCCGGCTGGACGCCGAGTTCGGCGGCGCCTTCCCCCGGCCGGGCAGCGCCGGGGTGGCCGTCCAGAGCGGTGGGGTGGGGATCGCGCTGCTCTCGCGGCTGGCCTGGCTGGGCATCGGGGTGTCGAGCTTCGTCTCGCTCGGCGACAAGTACGACGTCAGCGGCAACGACCTGCTCCAGTGGTGGGAGGCGGACGGCCGGACCGATCTGGCGCTGCTCCACCTGGAGTCCTTCGGCAGCCCGCGCGCCTTCGCCCGTACCGCCCGCCGCGTGACCCGGACCATCCCGGTGCTCACCGTCGACGCCGGCCGCTCGACGGCCGGCCGCCGGGGCGCCGCCTCGCACACCGCGGCCGCCGCCACCCCCACCGTGACCCGGGAGGCGCTGTTCCGGCAGGCGGGCATCACGGCCACCCGGAGCATCGAGGAACTCGTCGAGGCCGCCGCCCTGTTGCACGCCCAGCCGCTGCCCGCTCCGCGCAGCGCGGTCGCCGTGGTGTCCAACGCCGGCGGCATCGGCATCCTGGCCGCCGACGCCTGCGTCGAGGCGGGCCTGGAACTGCCGGAACTCCCTGTGGAACTGGGGGATCTGCTTCCGCCCGGCGCCTCCGTCCGTAACCCGGTGGACACCACGGCGGCGGTGCGTCCGACCGAACTCGCCCTCTTCCTGCGCGCGTTGGAGCGCGAGGAGGCCGTCGACGCGATCCTGGTGTGCCTGGCCCCGACGGCGCTGTGCGCCACCCCCGCGCAGGAACCGGTGCGCGCCCTGCTGGAGGCCCCGGCCCGGCGACGCGTCCCGATCGCCGCCGTGCTGCTCGACCAGCAGGTGCCCGTGCGCTACCGCGGCTGCGCCGACGGCGGCATGCTGCCGGCCTACTCCGACACCCTCGCCGCCGCCCGTGCCCTCGCGCACGCCCGGGACCGCGCCCGGTGGCTCGCCGAAGCCCCCTCCGTGCCCGCCGAAGCCCCGGACTGCGACCGGCGCACCGCCCGCAGCCTGGTCGACGGCTACCTCACCACCCACCCCGAGGGCGGCTGGCTCGACCCGCTGACCACCGCCGATCTGCTGGAGGCCTACGGGCTGCCGCTGACCACCACGGTCTGGGCCCGCGACGAACACGCGGCCTCCGTCGCCGCCACCGGTCTGCGCCGGCTCGGGCACGAGGGGAAGGCGGTCATGAAGGCGTACTGGCCCGGCCAGGTACACAAGAGCGCGCTGGGCGCCGTCCGCACCGGCCTGGCCACCGATGCCGAAGTGCGCTGTGCCTACCGCGAGTTCACCCAGAAGTTCGGTCCTCAGCTGGCCGGGGCGGTGGTCCAGCCGATGGCGGCGCCCGGGGTGGAACTGCTCGCCGGCGTGGTCCAGGACCGGGTCTTCGGCCCGCTCGTCGTCCTCGGGGCGGGCGGCACCGCCGCAGACGTCCTGGCCGACCGGGTGGCCCGGCTCGCCCCGCTCAGCGAACGCGACCTGACCACCATGGTCACCGAACTCCACAGCGCACCGTTGCTGTCGGGCGGCGCCGGTGCGCCCCCGGTGGACCTCGCCGCCGTGCGGTCCGTGCTCGCCCGGCTGTCCCGGCTGGCCGACGACCTCCCGGAACTCGTCGAGGCCGACCTCAACCCCGTCATCGCCCGGCCCGACGGCGCGCTCTGCGTGGACGCCCGGGTCCGCCTCGAACCGAGGCCGTCCTTCGACCCCTACCTGCGGCGGCTGCGTCGGCCGGCGGCCACCGAGGGGGAGTGGGCACCGTGAAGCACAGCATCCTCGACGGCACGTCGGCCGACACCTTCCCGGCCTCAGGTTCCGCACGACCGCCCGGCAGGACCCGGGTCGGCGACTGCATGAGCCGCCCCGGCGTCGCCGTCACCCCGGGCACCGACTTCGCCACCGTCGCCGCCGTGCTGAGCGCCTCGCGGCGCGGCATCGTGCCCGTGGTGACGCCGGACGGCACCGTCACCGGCGTGGTCGCCGTGTCCGACCTCCTCGCCGCCTACGCCGAGGAGGACCGCGAGGGCGAACTGCTCGCCCGCGACCTGATGGCCTCCCCCGGTGTCACCGTCACGGACGACACCGGCATCGTCGAGGCGGTGGCCCTGCTGGCCGGGCGCTCGCTGCACCACCTGCCCGTCGTGGACGGCGACGGCCGGCTGGTCGGGCTGCTGTCCTCGCACGACCTGCTGGACGCCCTGCGTCGTGTCGACGAGGAGATCAGGGCCGAGGCCCTCGAACTCGCCCTCACCCCCGGCAGCGGCGTCGCCCCGAGTTCGCTGCACGTCCGCTGCGAACGCGGCCGGGTCGCGGTGACCGGCCGCACCCGCACCCGCAGCGACGCGGCGGCGCTCTGCCTCCAGATCGCCCGCATCGAGGGACTCACCGGCCTCGCCGACCACCTCGCCTGGGACCTCGACGACGGCGTTCCGCCGGTCGGTTGACCGCACCCCGGCTCACGACGGAAGGCTCGCAAGGGAAGGCTCACAACGGAACGACCGCCACCGGGCACTGGGCGTGCTGGATCACCGCCTGGCTGGTGGAGCCGAGCCGGCCGAGCGGACCGTTCGGCCGGCCGTGGCGGCCCACCACGACCAGCCGCTGGTCGGCCGACGCCGCGACCAGCTCCTTCGCGGCCCCCGACCGCACGACCGACGTGGTGACGGCGACGTCCGGGAACCGCTCGCGCCAGCCCGCCAGCACCTCGGCGAGCAGCCGCTCGTGCTCCGCCGCGATGTGCCCCTCCTCGTAGACCGGTGGGACCTCGTGGCCCGGGCCGAGCAGCGGGGGGTAGCTCCAGGCATGGAGCACGGCCAGGGGGAGGGACTGCCGTAGGGCGGCCTCGAAGGCGTAGGCGAGCACCGGGCCCTCCGCTTCCCTGCCCTCGACCCCGACCGCCACGCCGCCCTCGGTCACCGGCTCATGGTGCACCACCACGACCGGGCACGGCGCGTGGGCGGCCGCGTACAGGCTGGTCGAGCCCACGAGCAGTTCGGGGAAGCCTCCCGAGCCCCGGTCGCCGACCACGAGCAGCTCCGCGCCCGCCGCGGCCCCGACCAGGGTCTCGCGCGGCGGACCGTCGACGAGGTCGGCCGCGACGGTGAGCCCCGGGTGGCGGGCGGCGACCCGGGCCCACTCCGCGTCGAGGCGCTGGGCCTCGGCCGGCCCGGTGCCGCCGTACCTGGCGTGGACCAGCCGCAGGTCCGCCCGTCGGCGGAAGGCCTCGTCGACCGCCCAGTCGACCGCGGCCCGGCTCCGGGTCGACGGGTCCACGCCCACCACGACGAATCGGTTCATCGACGGCACCTCCGCACCGTGTCGATCGGCCCCGTCCCTCAGGCTATGTCGCTCACCGGATCAGCACCCGTTCGCCCGAGCGCGGCACCACGGCGGTCCAGCCGAGCTCGCGGTCGATCCGGTCGCGCAGCGCCTCCGAGCCCTCCGGCTCGCCGTGGACGAGGTAGACCGTGCTGGGCGGCGGCGCGGGACGCAGCCACTCGATGATCTCGGCGGCGTCGGCGTGCGCGGAGAAGGCGGGGACGTTGACGACCTCCGCGCGCACCGGGACGTAGGTGCCGTACATCTTCAGCGCTCGGGCGCCGTCCACCAGGTCCCGGGCCCGGGTGCCCTCGGCGGCGTAGCCGACCACCACGACGGTGTTGCGGGCGTCGGGCAGCAGCCGGCTCAGGTGGTGCACGACCCGGCCGCCGGTGGCCATGCCGGAGGCGGAGACGATGACCGCGGGGCCGTGCGCGCGGTCCAGGGCGAGCGATTCCTGGAGCGAGCGGACCAGGGTGAAGGGCTCCGGGTCCAGGGCGGCCGGGCCCTCGGCGAGGACGTCGGGGCGCAGCTGGTCGGAGCCGGCCGCGAAGGCGTCCCGGTAGATCTGCAGGGTGGCGAGGGCCATCGGGCTGTCCACGTAGACCGGCACGGCAGTCGGCAGCCGGCGGACCCGGCGCAGTTCGGCGAGCTGGTGCAGCACGACCTCGGTGCGGTCGACCGCGAAGGACGGGATGACGACGGTGCCGCCCCGGGCCAGGGTGCGCTCCAAGGCCCGGGCGAACCACTCGCGGGCGGCCGTCTCGTCGTGCTGCCGGTGGCCGTACGTGGACTCCATCAGCAGGACGTCGGCGCCGGTGAACGGCTCGGGCGGGCGCAGCAGGGGGTGGACGGGGCGGCCGAGGTCGCCGCTGGCGGCGATGGTGTGGCCGTCCTCCAGGGTGAGGTGGGCCCAGGAGGAGCCGAGGATGTGCCCGGCTCGGTGCAGCCGCAGCACGATGCCGGCGGTGATCTCGACGTCGGTGTCCAGCGGGACGGGGTCGAACATCCGCAGCGCGTTCTCGACGTCCTCGTCGTCGTAGAGCGGCTGGGCCGGGCGGTGCTTGGACCAGCCGTGCTCGTTGGCGTGGTCGGCCTCCTCGCGCAACAGGTGGGCGCTGTCGCGCAGGATCAGCTCGGCGATCCGGGCGGTGTCGGGGGTGGTCAGCACCGGCCCGCGGAAGCCGTCGCGGACGAGCCGGGGCAGGTAGCCGCAGTGGTCCAGGTGGGCGTGGGTGAGCACCACGGCCCGCACGTCGGCCGCGTCCAGGGGCAGCGGGCGCCGGTTGCGGCGGCGCAGTTCGGCCAGGCCCTGGAAGAGGCCGCAGTCGATCATCAGGCGGGCGTGGTCGGTCTCGACCAGGAACTTGCTGCCGGTGACGGTGCCCACGCCGCCGAGGAAGGTCAGCAGGCCCGGTCGGGGCCGCGGTCGGGGTCCGCCGCTCTCCGTCGTCATGGCCGCCTCCAGCGGGACTCGGGGTCTCCATCGTCGCGCCGTCCGGCCGTGCTGTCCCGGGCCGGATCGGCCCAGGTGACAGGGACCGTCCGGCCCTGTCCGGCGGCGTGGGGCGGGCGGACAGTGAAGGCGGGACCACCGGAGGAGGAGTGAGGATGATGCAGCACCGCAGCGTCAACGAGGTGATGACCCATGAGGTCGTCACCGCCCGGCCCGACACACCGTTCAAGGAGGTCGCGGCGCTGTTCCACCGCAACGACATCACCGCGATACCGGTGATCGACGACCAGAGGCGGCCGCTCGGCATGGTGTCCGAGGCGGACCTGATCCGCAAGGAGGCCGTGCTGCCGGATCCGGAGGGCCGCTTCCCGGGCCGCTGGCTGGACGCCAAGGACCGAGCCCGTGCCGAGGCGGAGACCGCCGGTGGGCTGATGACCAGCCCTGCGGTCACGGCCCGCCCCGGCTGGTCGGTGCCCGAGGCCGCCCGTGCCATGGACAGGCACAGGGTCAAGCGCCTGGCGGTCGTCGACGAGATCGGCCGCCTGGTCGGCATCGTCAGTCGCCGGGACCTGCTGGAGGTGTTCCTGCGCCACGACGCGGCCATCCTGGAGGAGATCCACCACGACGTGCTCGGACGGACCCTGTGGCTCGCTCCCGGTGAGGTCCAGGTGGCGGTGCACGACGGCGTGGTCACGCTGAAGGGCCGGCTGCCCCGTCGCAGCCTGGTCCCGATCACCGAGCAGCTGTGCCGCGCCGTGGACGGCGTGGTCGCCGTCCACGCCACGCTCGACTGGACCGAGGACGACACCGGTCAGCAGTTCGAACACCCTCGCGCCTACCGCGCAGCACCGTAGGAGGCTGTCGTGACCCGCACACCGAGCACCGTCGCCGACGTGATGACCCACGGGGTGGTCGCCGTCGGCCGCGACGCGGACTTCCGTGAGGTGGCCGAGACGCTGCAGCGCTGGCAGGTCAGTGCGGTTCCCGTGCTGGCCGGGGACGGCCGGGTGGTCGGGGTGGTCTCCGAGGCCGACCTGCTCACCGCCCGGGACCGTGACGGCGAGCGCGCCGACGCGCTGACGGCGGGGCGGATGATGTCCGTCCCGGCGGTCACCGTGCACCCCGGCAGCCCGCTCAACGAGGCCGGCCGGGCGATGGCCCGCGGCCACCTCAAGCGGCTGCCGGTGGTCGACGAGGAGGACTACCTGGTCGGCATCGTCAGCCGGGGCGACCTGCTGAAGGTCTACCTCGACGATGACCGCGAACTCGCCGACCGGGTCCGCTTCGAACTGGTCGCCACCCTCGGGCCGGCCGCCGCGGTGGAGACCGACGTCCGCTCCGAGAACGGCCTGGTCACCCTGACCGGCGGCCTGCCCGCCCCCGTGACCGCCCCCGTCCTGGAACGGCTGGTGCGCTCCGTACCCGGCGTGGTCGGCGTCGAACTCAGGCTCGCCACGCCCGCCTGAACGGGGGTGCGGCGGTGGCCCCGGTTCCCTCCGCCCCCCCACGGGCCGCCGCCGCGCGGGGTGGTGATCGGCCCCGGTGCGCGGAGTGGACCGGCGGCGCAGAATCGGTGGTGTCACCCTCCGCGCACCCAGGGAGCAGGCCATGGACACGCCCCAGCCCGTACGGGTGTTCCTGCTGGACGACCACGAGGTCGTCCGGCGCGGTGTCCGCGACCTCCTGGAAGCCGAGCCCGACATCGAGGTCGTCGGCGAGGCGGGCACCTGCGCGCAGGCTCTCGCCCGGGTGCCGGCGCTTCGCCCGGACGTCGCCGTCCTCGACGTCCGCCTGCCGGACGGCGACGGCGTCACCGTCTGCCGAGAGCTCCGCGACCGGATGCCCGACCTGGTCTGCCTGATGCTGACCTCCTTCGACGACGACGACGCCCTGCTCGACGCGATCATGGCCGGAGCGGCCGGCTACGTCCTGAAGCAGGTCAAGGGCGCCGACCTGGTCGGCGCGGTGCGTACGGTCGCCTCGGGGCAGTCCATGCTCGACCCCGCCACCACCCACAAGCTGATGGAGAGCCTGCGCCACCACGAGGAGAGCGGGACCGACGCCGCCCTCGCCGGGCTCACGCCCCGCGAACGGGAGATCCTCACCCTCGTCGGCGAGGGCAAGACCAACCGCCAGATCGGCCAGGAGCTCTATCTGGCCGAGAAGACCGTGAAGAACCACGTCTCGCGCCTGCTCGCCAAACTGGGCGTCGAGCGCCGCCTCCAGGCCGCCGTCCTCGCCGCCCACGCAGAGCCCGAGCAACACCACCAGCGCCCGCACTGAGCCCCGGTGCCCGGGTGGGCCCGCGGATTGAGCCGAACGGCCCAAGCGCCGCCCCGGGGCCCGGCCGCACGGTGGAGGTGACCCGGCAGCCGTGCCCGACGAAGCACACCTGGAGGCGGCCATGCCCACCCTCGCCCTCGATGCCACGACACTGGAGAAGCTCGTCTCCGCGGCGGTCGCGGCGCCGTCGATCCACAACAGTCAGCCCTGGCGCTTCCGGCTCGAACCGGCGACGTCGACGCTGGAAGTCCGGGCCGTCCGTGAGCGGGCCGTCCCGGCCGCCGATCCGCAGGGCCGGGCGTTGCACATCTCCGTCGGCGCAGCCGTGCTCAACCTGCGCGTGGCCGCCCGCCACCTCGGCTGGGCGCCCGATGTCCGGCTGCTGCCGGATCCGGCCGAGCCGGACCTGTTCGCCGCCGTCCGGCTCGACACCCCGGCCACGGCGCCGGTCCCGGGCACGGAGCAGCTGTACGAGGCGATCTGGCACCGGCACTCCATCCGCACGCCGTTCACCGGCGAGCCGGTCCCGTCGGCCGTCCTCGACGAACTGGCCACGGCCGCCCGGGCCGAGGAGGCGACGCTCCACCTGCCCGACCACGCGGAGACCTCCCGGCTGCTGCAACTGACCGCCGAGGCAGAGCGCCGCAACACCACCGACCGGGCCCAACGCACCGAGAGCCGCGACTGGATCCGCACCGGCGACACCCCGCCCTACGGCATCCCGGTGGCCGCGCTCGGCCCGCAGGACCTGGACGGCCGCCTGCCGATGCGGGACTTCGCCGCCCTCCGGGCCGCAGAGCACCAGGCCCCCGCCGCCTTCGAGCACGAGCCGCGGATCGCCGTGCTCACCACCGAGCACGACACCCCGACGGACTGGCTGCGCGCCGGGACCGCCCTGGAACACGTGCTGCTCACCGCCACCGTGCACGGCGTCCGGGCCTCCCTGCTGCACCAGGCGATGGAATGGCCCTACCTGCGCTGGGAGACCCGCGACCCGCGCCAGCGCCCCGGATTCGTCCAGATGCTGATCCGGCTCGGCTACGGCCCCGAGGGCGCCCCCACCCCTCGCCTGGCGGCCGGCCACGTGCTGGACTAGTCCGTCGGCAGCGGGACCTGCCAGACCAGTTCGGTGCCGCCCTCGGGCCGGCTGCGGGCGCTGAAGGTGCCGCCCAGGGCGGTGGCCCGGTCGGCCAGGTTGACCAGCCCGCTGCGCCGGCCGCCGTCGGGCAGACCCACCCCGTCGTCCCGGACGACGAGCGTCAGCTCGGGCCCGGCGGTGATCGACACGTCGACCGCGCCCGCCTTCGCGTGGCGGGCGGCATTGGACAGGGCCTCCTCCAGGACGGCGACGGCCGCGTCCGAGACCTCGGCCGGCACCGCGGTGTCGAGCAGGCCGGTCGTCCGCAGGGCCGGGGAGAACCCGAGTGCCCGGGTGGCGTGCTCGACCACCTGCGCCACCCGGGAGCGCAGCCCGGCCGAAGCCGGGCCGGACTCGCGCAGCCGCAGGCCGAAGATGGTGGCGCGGATCGTCCTCGCCGTCTCGTCCAGGTCGTCGATCGCCCGCAGGACGCGTTCGGTCGCCTCGGGATGGTCGATGAAACGGGTGGCGCCCTGGAGCGTCATCCCGGTGGCGAAGAGCCGCTGGATCGCCAGGTCGTGCAGGTCGCGGGCGATCCGGTCACGATCCTGCAGCAGCGCGATCTGCTCGGAGTCGCGGCGCCGCTCGGCGAGTTCCATCGCCACCGCCGCCTGGGCCGCGAAGCCCAGCAGCGGACCGGACTCGTTCTCCTCGAACAACGGGGCGCCGGCCACCCGGGCCAGCATCAGGACCCCGCGCACGCCCTGCGCGGTGGTGCCGATCGGCACCGCGACGGCCGGGCCGAGTCCCTCCCAGCGCGGTGGGCCGGCGGTGACCCTCGGGTCCTTGCGGACGTCCGGGCTCACCACGAGGCCGCCGGTGCGGACGGCCGCGCCGACGAACGAGCCCTCCACGGGCAGCACCAGGCCGCGGTGCTGCTGCTCGCCGAGACCGACGGCGGTCCGCACCTCCAGGTCGCCGGTGCCCGGCAGCGGCAGCGCGACGACGGCGAGGTCGGCGCCGACGATCTCGGTGGCCCGGGCGAGCAGGAGGTCCAGCACCTCCTGCTCCGCGCTGCCCGACAGGAGGCTGCTGGTGATCTCGGCGCTCGCCTCCAGCCAGCGCTCCCGCCGCCGGGCCCGGGCGTACAGCCGGGCGTTGTCGATCGACACTCCGGCGGCGACGGCGAGGGTGGAGAGCACGGACTCGTCCTCGGCGTCGAAGTCGCCGCCGCCCCGCTTCTCGGTCAGGTAGAGGTTGCCGAACACCTTGCCCCGGATCCGGATCGGCACGCCCAGGAAGGTCCCCATCGGCGGATGGCCGACCGGGAAGCCGTAGGAGGCCGGATGGTCGGAGATCCGGGCCAGGCGCAGCGGTTCGGGGTGGCGGATCAGCTCGCCCAGCACCCCGTGCCCGGACGGCAGGGCGCCGATCCGCTTGACCTGTTCGCCGGTCACCCCGACCGGGATGAACTGCGACAGCCGCTGGTCCTCGCCGATCACGCCGAGCGCGCCGTACTCGGCGTCCACCAGGGTGACCGCCGCCTCCACGATGTGCCGTAGGGCCTGGGCCAGCTCCAGGTCGCGGCCGACCGCCAGTACGGCCTCCAGCAGGCTGTGCACCCGGTCGCGGGTGCCCCGGGCCGCGTCCAGCCGGGCCTGGAGTTCGTCCAGCAACTCGTCCAGGCGCAGCTTCGGCACGGGGGCGGAACTCTCCGGTGCGCTGCCCAACGAAATCCTCCACGGCTCGCCCGACGCCACTGACCAGCCTAGGCCCGCCCGGCCGGCCGTGCCGGACACGCAGGGGCCGATCGGCCCAGGCACAGGACCGACCGGGCCCCTGGCGGCGACCGCGGCCGCGCGGAAACCTGGAAGGTGCGGGCGGACCCGGCCCGGCTCCGCCGCCCGAGAGGAGTGGTCAGGGCATGAAGGCACTCACCTACCACGGGACCGGCCGCCGTACCTGGGGCGACGTCCCCGACCCCGTCGTCCGTGATCCCGAGGACGCCGTCGTCCGGGTGGACGCGGTCACCATCTGCGGTACGGACCTGCACATCCTCAAGGGCGACGTCCCCGAGGTCACCGGGGGCCGCGTCCTGGGCCACGAGGCCGTCGGCACCGTCACCGGGACCGGGCCGGGCGTCCGCACCGTCACGGCCGGAGACCGCGTCCTGATCTCCTGCATCTCCGCCTGCGGCCGCTGCGCCTACTGCCGGACCGCCGGCTACGGCCAGTGCACGGGCGGTGGCGGCTGGATCCTCGGCCACCTGATCGACGGCTGCCAGGCCCAGTACGTCCGCACCCCCTTCGCGGACACCTCCCTGCACCCGCTGCCCGACGGTGTCACCGACGAGGACGCCCTGCTGCTGGCCGACATCCTGCCCACCTCCTACGAGGTCGGCGTCCGCAACGGCCGGGTCGGCCCGGGCGACACCGTCGCGATCGTCGGAGCCGGGCCCATCGGACTCGCCGCGATCCTCACCGCCCGGCTCTACAGCCCGGCCCGCATCATCGCCGTCGACCTCTCCCGGAGCCGCCTCGACGCGGCCGGGCGCTTCGGCGCGGACACCGTCCTCACCACCGCGGAGGCCACCCCGGACGCCGTCCGGGAGCTGAGCCGGGACGGCCTCGGCGTCGACGTCGCGATCGAGGCGGTCGGCGTCCCCGAGACCTTCGAACTGTGCACCCGCCTGGTGCGCCCCGGCGGCCGGGTCGCCAACGTGGGCGTGCACGGCCGGCCGGCGGTGCTCCACCTGGAGGACCTCTGGATCCGCGACGTCACCATCACCACCGGCCTGGTCGACACGTACAGCACCCCGATGCTGCTCGGCATGCTGGCCGTCGGACGCCTGGATGTCGCGGGGCTGGTCACCCACCGTTTCGGCCTCGACGAGATGCAGGACGCCTACGACGTCTTCGCCGACGCGGCCGACACCGGGGCCCTCAAGGTCGCGCTCTTCCGGACGTGACCCCTGCCCTACGGAGGCGCCGCCACCATGACCGACCGTCCTGACACCACCGACACCACCGACATCGCCCGCCGGATCGTCGAGCGCCGCGACCAACTCGGCTTGAGCGAGCAGATGCTGGCCCACGAAGCGGCCATGGCGCCGACCTATCTGCGGTACCTGCTGAAGGCCGGCCCGGAGTTCGACCCGCCCGGGTTCGTCCGGATCGCCGCCGCGCTCGGGCTGACCTGGCCGGAGCTGCTGGAGGGCCATCGCGTGGACGCCCCGCCGGGGTGGTCGAGGCCCGCCGCGCGCCCGCTGCCGCTGCACCTCACCGAACCGCAGTGCTGGGAGCTCGTCGGCACCCACGGTATCGGCCGGATCGGACTGCCCGGCCCGTCCGCACCGGCCGTTTTCCCGGTCAACTTCGCGGTGGACGCCGCAACGATCGTCTACCGTACGGCTCCCGGTGGCGCCGCCGCCCCGCCCGACGGTTCACCGGTCTCCTTCCAGGTGGACCACATCGACGACCGCCGGAGCCGGGGCTGGAGCGTCCTCGTCCTCGGCGAGGCCCGGCACGTCCACGAACCGGACGAGGAGCGACGGCTCTCGGCCCTGCCCGGCGCCACCCCGTGGGCCGGCGGTTCCCGGCCACTGTGGGTACGCGTCCGCCCGGACAAGATCACCGGCCGCCGGATCGGTAGCTGGTGAGCATTGACGCCAGATGGCCTGGAGGAGCTTCTTGCGCCGGCCGTCAGCGGCCGGGGCGCTCGACCGCCCTCGCCTTCGAAATCAGACCGTCAACGCTACCGGCATCCGGGCAGCAGTAGTGAGGTGGCCGTCGGGGTCTGCTTGACGGGCTTTCAGGTCCGTTCGTTCGGCTGTCTCCTGCTCGGCGTGGTGCTCGTCCCCGAAGTGCTGCTCGTCCCCGAACTCGACGGGGCCGAGGAGGTCGAGGCGTTCGTGGCTGCGCCGGGTGTTCCGGACCGCGCCGACGCCCTCCTCGGGGTGGCCGGGAGGATCGTGGCCAGGGTGAGGGCGGCAGCCAGCCAGGTGGTGGAGTGGAAGGCGTCGGTGAAGGCCCGGGCGGTTTCCGGGGAGGCGCCCGCGTCCAGCGGGGACGATGACGTGCCCGGGGGGAGGAGCAGTCGGTAGGCCACCGTGGTGACCGTGCCGAAGACGGCGATCCCCAGGCCGGCGCCGGCCTCGTAGGCGACGGACTCGATGCCCGCCGCCGCGCCTGCCAGGGAGGACGGCGCGGTGGTCATGATCAGGTTCGAGGCGACCATCTGGACCAGGCCGTGGCCGAACCCGATCAGGGCCAGCCCGAGCGGGGCCACCGTGCCGGAGGCGACCAGGACGTATCCGGTCGCCGCGAGCAGCAGGCCGGCGGGCACGCCCGCGCGCGGTTGTCCCAGGCGGGAGAGGAGCAGTCCGCCCACCGGCCCCGCCACCGTCGCGGCCAACGGCATCGGGATCAGGTACAGCGCGGCGGCCTCCGCCGACAGTCCCTCGGCGATCTGCAGGTACTGCACCAGTTGGAGTTCGAAGCCGACCATCACCAGCACCGGCAGTACCGAGGCCACCACTCCGGCGCGCAGCCCGGGCAGCCGGAACAGGGACAGGTCCAGCATCGGGTGCGGCATCCGCTGCTGCCGTCGCACGAACAGCACCAGCGCGGTCAGGCCCGCCGCCGCCGGCAGCACCACCTCCGGGATGCCGACGCCGTCGTGGGTGAAGGCGATGATGGCGTAGGCGCAGCCCAGGAACCCCACCATCGAGAGCAGGGGCGAGGTGGCCTCCCACGGTTGCCGCTCGGACTCGACCTCGTTGCGCAGCAGCAGTGCCACGGCGGGCACGGCCAGTGCCACGATCGGCAGGTTGACCAGGAAGATCGAGCCCCACCAGAAGTGCTGGAGCAGGAAGCCGCCAGCCACCGGTCCCAGCGCCGAGGCGCCGGCGGCGACCGCGCTCCACGCCCCGATGGCCACCGCGTGGTCGCGGCCGTCGCCGAAGGTCTGCCGGATCAGCGCCAGCGTGGCCGGGATGATCATCGACGCGCCGATCGCCAGCAGTGCCCGGGCGCCGATCAGGGCCGGCGGGTTCGGTGCCGCCGCGCACAGCGCCGAGGCCGCGCTGAAGACGGCCAGTCCGGCCAGCAGCAGCCGTTTGTGCCCGATCCGGTCGCCCAACGGCCCGCTGACCAGCACCAGTCCGACCATCAGGAGCGAGTACACGTCGACCGCCCACAGGAGTTCGGTCGGGGACGCCCGCAGTTCGTGGGCGAGGGTCGGGACGGTGATGGTGAGGATGGTGACGTCCACGGCGGCGGGCAGGAAGCACAGCAGCACCACGGTCAGCACCAGCCAGCGCCGGGCCGTCCCGACCACGGGCAGCGGGCTGCTCACCGGCCGAGGTCCAGAGCCGTCCTGGCTCGGTCGATCAGGTCGTGCAGCTCGGCGAGGCTGGGGGCGTAGAACATGCAGCTCAGTCTGCCAGTTTGAAGGTCCGTCAGCTCGGTCGGGACCACACCCCGGTCGGCGTGTCGGGGCGAGGCCACGAGCGGTCCGAGCAGGCGCAGCACTTCCGGCAGGTACAGCCCGGTCGGAAGGCCGTAGAAGTCGTAGTTGCCGACCGCGTGGGTGTCGAGGTAGCCGGGGCCGATGAGGTGCTCGCCGAATTCGTGCACGTGGCTCGACCCGGTGCGGCGGGCGTTGAGGTCGTGCAGGTAGACGACGCCGTCGCGGGCGATCGCGTCGATGCCGAAGCGCCCGCGGTAGCCGCGCCGTTGCATCTCCTCGGCCAGCCGGAGCCCGCCCTCGGTCAGCGGGCGGTACCACCAGGCGCGGCGCAGCTCGCGCGCGGTGACGTTGCCGCGCAGGTGCGTGGCGCCCTCGAACAGCATGTCGGTCGTGTAGCAGAGGTGGGGCGGGGCGTCCGCGGGCACCATGTACTCCACTGACGGGAAGGTGATGTCGCCGTCGAGGAACTCCTCGACGACCACCGGGTCCTCGTCGTAGAAGGTGCTCCCGGCCAGGCGTTCGGCGATGTCGTCGTCGCCGGGCCGGAAGATCAGCAGGCCGAGGCTCGCCTCGCCGCGGTCCGCCTTGACGATGCACGGTGTGCCGGTCGCGAGCATGTCCCGGACCGCGGCCGGCACGTCCTGTTTCCCGGCGCAGTGCGTACCGGGCGGGATGCGGCAGGGTCCGTCGGTCATGCCGAGGTCGGCGGCCAGGTCGCGCAGGCCGGTCTTGGTGTCCAGCAGGTCCCGGAGGGCCTGCTGCGGCGGGCTCTCCGGCAGTTCGGTCAGCACGTCGTACCGGGTGCGCAGGGCCTCGGTGAACAGCCACAGGTCGGCGGTGGTGGTGTGCGGGATCAGCCGGAGTCTGCGGCCCGGTCCGGCGTGGGCGGCCACGTCGGCCATCAGCTCGGGATCGGCGAGCATGTCGGCGAACAGCGAGCCGGTGCGGCCCGCCGGGCTGAGGTTCACCACACCGTCGATCTCCAGGAACTTCCGCTGCCAGTCCAGGTCTCCGATCGGCTCGTAGGTGATGAGCATCTTGTCCAGCGGCCCCCAGAACAGCGCCTGGTCCTGCTGGGCGTAGCACTCCGAGAGCAGCTCGTCGACGTCGTCGGCGCGGACGGCGAAGTCGCGCAGGGTGTCGACGGCGTTGCTCACGCAGAGGGTGGGTACGGTCAAGGCTTCTCCTCGTGCAGATCGTGCAGAAGTCCGTCGCCCCGGGACACCAGGTCGACCGCGGCCGCGACCACGTGCCAGAAGAGTTCCTTGCCCAGGGCGACGGTGGCGCCCGAAGTACTGGACAGGACGCCTTGGTTGGTCGTGCGGTTCACGTCGGCGGGGTGCAGGTAGATCCCCGGGCGGGGTGGGTCGGCGTGGTCGGGCCGGGCGGCCGAGACCAGGTCCGGGCGGAGGTAGAGCATCAGGCTGGTCTCGGTGATCCCCGCGTGCTCGGCGTGCCACCCCGGAAAGAGCGGCACCCGCCCGGCCAGCCAGTCCTGGTCGACCAGGCTCCACCAGCTCAGCGCGATGAACTCCTTGCCCGCGGCCGCCGGCCGTCGGCCCACCTCGTCGAGGGCCTCGAAGAGGAACGGCTCGTTCTCGAAGTGGCCGTTGACGACCAGCAGTCGGCGCCAGGGCAGGGCGCACAACGACTCCAGCACGTCCTCCAGGAAGGCCAGCAGGGACCGACCGCGCACGTAGACGGTGCCGGGGAAGGCCAGGCCGCCGCCGCTCTGCGGCAGCGACCGCGCCGCGATGGACTGCGCCGGCAGGGTCAGGGCGTTCAGCTCGTAGGCGATCTGCCGGGCGAACGCGTCGGCGAGCACGGTGTCCACGGACAGCGGCAGGTGCGGACCGTGCTGTTCGGTGGCCCCCACCGGCCACACCACGGTCCGCCCGGCGGTGGCCGCCAGGACGTCGGCGCTGCTCAGGTCGCACAGTTGCGGCCCGGAGCTGCGGGGGGTCACGGCTGCACCTGCTCGGACCGGTCCGCTCCGGTGACGGGTGTGAGGCCGTGGCCGGTGTTCCCCGTTCCGGTGTTCCCCGTCCCGGTGGTCTCGGTCACGATCCGGGCGAGCGTGTGGTACATGTCGGTGTGCAGCGCGGTGTACACCTGGGCCGCCACCGCGCCGACCGCCAGGTAGTCGTGCACGTCCCGGCCCGACTGCACGCCGCCGGAGGCCAGCACGGGAAGGGTGAACCCGGCTCGGCGCAGCTTCCACAGGGAGGCCAGTACGAGCGGCTTGATGCCCGGTCCGGAGTAGCCGAAGACGCCGCCGAGTTGGAGGTCGCCGGTCTCCGGGTGCACGGCGGCGGCGGGCAGGGTGTCGCTGATGGTCACCGCGTCGGCGCCGGCGCGGGCGGCGGCGAACGCCCGGGCGTGCAGGCCTTCGCCGCTGGCCAGCTTGACGGAGAAGGGCACCCGCGTCGCGGCGCGGGTGGCCGCGGTGTAGGCGTGCACCCGCTCGGGAGTGTCGTCGAGGCCGTCCTCCTCGTTGAGGCAGGAGATGCCCAGTTCCAGCGCCCGGCAGCCCGTCGCCTCCACCCGGGCCGCCAACTCGGCGAGTTCCGCCGGGCTGTCGGCGTGCAGCGACGCGATGACCGGCAGCCCGTCCCGGGTCAGGTCGCGCAGGATGCGCACCCAGTGATCGACGGACCGTTTGGAGTAGGTGGTGCTGTTGATCATTCCGGTGGGCAGTCTGACGAGGCGTTCGTCCAGGCCGATCGGCGGGTTGGGGTGGATGGTCTTGGTGACCACCGCGCCCGCGCCGGCGTCCAGCAGCCTGCGGATGTTGCGCTCCTGGTCGGTGAGCAGGCCGGAGCCGACCACGACAGGGTTGGCCAGGTGCATTCCCAGCAGGTGGGTCGGGGCCGCCATGTCAGGCCGCCGCCCTGGTCCGGCCCAGCGCCGCGAGCACGCCGTCGACCAGCAGCGCCGGGTCCTTGGCGATCTCCTTGGCGGACAGGAACGTCGCGGACGCGACCTGGGCGAGCCCCTTGAGCAGGTGGCTGGCCGACTCGGCGAAGGGCTGGTCGGTGATGCCCACGATGGGGCGGCCCAGCGCGCTGGCCCACCCCAGTTCGATGTGCGTGCCGTCCGTGCGCAGCAAGGTGCCGTCGAGCACCGGCAGTACCGGCACGAACACATCGCATTCGCGCATCCACGCGTAGTCGCGCACGGACACCTCCTCGGGGGTGAACGAAGCGGTGTCGGCACCGAATCGTTCGGCCACGTGCGCGGACAGCACGGTGGCGCCGGCCTGCTGCGACTGGTCGATGGTCAGTCTCAGGAAATCGTGGATCGGCGCCGCCATCCCGCCGGGCACCAAGGCGTGCTGGATCGGGCCGCCAACGAACACGGTGACGCCGCGCAGGGCGTCCGGGGTGACACTCATGACTTTCGAAGCTCCTTCGAAGGAGTCTGCCGACGGCCGTGCAAGGGGGTGGACTTCGGTCGGCAGGAAGCAGAAGTAGTCAGCGTCATCAGATGGTGCGCTTGCAGTGAACTGGGAGGGAGCCGGGTGCGAGGCCTGACGCCGCCGCCGGGGGCCCGATGGCGTACCCGTTCCCGCGCTGTGCGTCCATCCAGACAAATGGACGACCTCAGGCTAGTTCGGGACGATTCACCAGGACAAGAAGCATATGCGCCAGGCGGAGATGTGTCTCAAATAGTGTAAAAGGTGCATAACTGTCGCCTGCCCATCGATCCCGGCCCGCCCGGGAGGCGCGCTGCGGGCTGGTTTTCGCAGGTAAAGGGACCGTGTGCTCGTGAATGGCCGAATCGCCGTCGAACTAACGTGCAAAAGAATCGTCGATTCCGGCGTTCCAAGTCGCATGGCGGGTAAATCGGGGACCATTGACAGGCGATAAAGCCTCGGCTAGCTTCGATAAAGCGTGAATGGCTGACACCGCCTTAATTTCGATCAGCGTCGGCCCACTTTCGGCCCGACCGTTTCCGCGATCTCGCTCGCCTTTCCGCACGCCGGACGTCCGGTCGCAGCCTGTTCGAATGAACCCACCCAGAGGGGAAGTTCTGGTGAATCCTTTGCAGACCATCAAGCGAATTCTGCACTCCGAGGTGTTGGTGGAGGTGCCGATCGACCGGATGCGACTCGACGACAGGCTGCGCGAGAATTACGGCATGGACTCGCTCGGTTTCGTGGAACTGCGCGTGCAGTGTGAAGAGGCGTTCGACATCAGCATCCCCGACGAGGCCATCGCGGCGGGGGAGTTGTCCACCCTCGGTGATGTGCTGACGCTGGTCGAGCGGCTGTCGGGGGCCGACCGCCCCTCGGCCACCGCGTGAGCACGGCCCCGGTCGGCGCCGACGACCACGCCGGGGACCGGACCGGTGTGCTGTCGCGCGGCACGGACCTGCACCTCAACCACTACGGGGCGGCCCGGCTCCCGTTCGCCTGCGTGGGCGGCAGCGGTCTGCACCTCGACGTGGTCGATCTGAGCCCGGAACGCCGGGGCAGGCGGCTGCGGTTGCTGGACGCCAGCGGCGGCTACGCCAGCGCCACCCTGGGCGGCGACCACCCCGTCGTACGAGCGGCGCTGGCGCGCGGCACCGGAGTCGGCAACGTCACCGACGAACTGGGCTCGCTGGAACGGGCGGAGCTCCTCGACCGGCTCCTCGGCCCCGGCGGGTTGTGGACCGACCACTTCCCCGCGGGGCGGTACCACGTCAGCGGACGCAACTCCGGCTCGGAGGGCAACGAGTTGGCGCTGCGGCTCGTGCTGGAATCCCGCTTCGACGGCCGGCGGCTGTGCCACCGCCCGGGCAAGGAGCGGCGCGACACCATCCTCGCCTTCCACGGCGCCTGGCACGGCTGGACCGGCGGGCTGGTGCAACTGCTCAACCGCAGGTACTACCGGGCCGGGCTGCCCGGCACGGACACCGCCGGCCCGTACGGAGTCCGGGTCCACCACATCCCGTTCGGCGACCTCGACGCCCTGACGGAGTACTTCGCCGAGTCCGCCGACCGGCTGCTGGCCGTCGTCGTCGAACCGATCCAGGGCGACGCGGGCATCCTCCCGCCTCCGCCCGGATACCTGCGCGAACTCGCGCGGCGGTGCGCGGCCGACGACGTGCTGCTGGTGGCCGACGAGGTGCTGACGTTCGCCAAGACCGGCGGCTGGTTCGCCATGCGCGACGCGGACGGACCGGTGCCCACCGACATCACCGTCATCGGCAAGTTCCTGGGCATGGGCGCGGTGTCCACCTCGATGGTGATCGCCCGCAAGGAGCTGGCCGTCCGCTCCTCCGGCGCCGTGACCACCTCCGACCTGCGACCACCGAACTGCGCGGTGATCCGCGACGGCATCGAGCACATCGAGACCGAAGGGCTGCTGCGAGGCTCGGCCGACGTCGGCGTGAACCTGGCCAAGCATCTCGACGACGCCCTGGTGGGCCGCCACCCGGACGTGTTCACCGAGGTCCGCGGGAGCGGGGTCATGTTCGGCGTGGAACTGACCGCGGCGGCGGCCGACCGGATCGGCGCGCTGCGCCGGGAGTTGATCGAAGCGGGCGTGTACGCGGAGTTCATGGCGGGCGCGGGCAAACGCCCCGGCGGCCGGCGCTACGTCCACCCCACCCTGCGGATCGTGCTGCCGCTGATCACCACCGGGACGCAGGCCGACGAGATCGTGGACCGGGTGGCGGCGGGCGCCCGGGCCCTGTGGTGAGCGAGGGGTTCCGCACCCGGGTCGAGCACGTCGACACCGACGCGACCGGGATCGTGCACTTCTCCCGCTACACCTCGTTGATGGAGACTGCGGGCACCGAACACCTCGAAGCGCACGACGCGGGTCTGACCGCCTTCAGCGCGGCGAACGTCGACCTGGTGGTCGCCGACCTGCGGGTGGCCTACCTCAACAGCGCCGTGTACCGCGACGTGATCATCGGGGACACCCGGGTCGACCACGTCGGCGCGGCCTGGTTCGCCCTCGCGGTACGTCTGCTGCGGGAGGAGGAGGACGGCACCCGCACCCCGCTGGTGACCGGCGACCTCGTCTTCGCCGCCGTCGCCCCCGACACCCGGCGCGCGGTGCCCCTGCCGGCACCGCTGCGACAGGCCCTGAGAGGAATCGTCCCGGATGCGACACCCGAACGAATCGGCACCCCCTCCCGTCACGGTCCGCGAGGCACGTCCGCTGGGCACCTCGGCCATCGCGGCCCTGGTGCGCGGACGCCACCCCCGCCTGTTCATCGACCGGGTTCTGGACCATGAGCCCGGCGTGTTCCTGCGCAGCATGTTCGCCGTCTCGGCGGAGATGGGCGCGCTGTCCGGGCACCTGCCCGAGCGCGGCCTGACCCCGGGGCTGATCCTGCCCGGCAGCCACACCATGCAGGCCTTCGCCCAGTCCGGCGTCCTGCTCTACCAGTTGAGCAGCGATCCGCTCGCCGACGACGAGGTCACCCTGGTCGGCACGGTCAAGTCCCGGTTCCTCGCCCCGGTCGTGCCCGGCGACCAGGTCGTGCTCGACGTCCGCGCGGACCGGCTGTCCGGCCCCACCTTCGCCTTCTCCGCCGTGGTGACCGTGGAGGGCCGGTCGGTCGCCGGGTTCCGCGGCGCGATGAGCCGGACGAAGGTCGATCCCGCGGCGGCCCGGCCGTGGTGACCCCGGTGATCACCGGACTGGCCTGGGACACTCCGCTGGGCCGGGACCAGGAGGCGGTGTGGGAACGGCTGTGCGCGGGCGATTCGGCGCTGGCGCCCGTCCACTCGCCGCACTCCTTGCGCAACACCGCCGCCGCCGTCATCGCGTCGGTGCCGTACGGGACCCGGGCGGGCGAGCGCCAGCGCGCGCTCGCCGGGCGGACGCTGTCCGCCGCGTTCGCGGACGCGCGGCTGTCCACCACCGACCCCGAGGTCGGCCTCGTCCTGGGCACCAGCTTCGGCGCCTGCCTGGACGAGGCGGAGCCGACGCTGCACGCCTGGGCCGACGACGCGGCGGCGGGCATCGGGCACCCGGGTACGCCGGTCTGCGTCATGACCGCCTGTTCCGCGGGGTCGGACGCGATCGCCGTCGCGCACGCCCTGGTGCGCTCGGGCGAGCGGCGGGTCTGCGTGGCGGGCGGGGTGGACGTGGTCACCGAGGCCAAGCGGCTCGGGCACTCCGCGCTGGGCACGATGAGCCCCACCGGACTGCGGGCCTTCGACCGGACGCGCGACGGGATGCTGCTCGGCGAGGGCGCGGCCTTCGTGGTGGTCGAACACCCCGACTCCGCCCGGGAACGCGGCGCCCGGGTGCACGCCCGGCTGCGCGGGGCCGGCGCGGCCAACGACGCCGCCGGGCTCACCGCACCGGACCCGTCCGGACGCGCGGTGCTGCGCGCCGTCGAACGCTGCCTGGCCTCCGCGGGCCTGGCACCCGCGGACATCGCGGTGGTCAACGCCCACGGCACCGGCACACCGTTCAACGACGAGGTCGAGGCACGCAGCCTGCTGGAACTGTTCGGAGCCGACGGCCCGTTGGTGTTCGCCACCAAAGGGGCGCTCGGGCACAGCCTGGGCGCGACCGGGGCCATCGAGGCCGTGGCGACGGTCCTGGCACTGCGCCACCGACAGGCTCCACCGGTCCTCGGGCTGCGCGATCCGGCGGCCCCGCTGCGGCTGGCCGCGGAATCGGCGCAACCCGTCGGCCCCGGCGCCGGACTGAGCCTGACGCTGGGGTTCGGCGGGTTCAACACGTGCCTGCTGTTCGAAGGGGTGAGGGCGTGACACACGTGCCGACGGGCACCCGGATGCTGGGTTCGGCGACGGTCGTCGCCGACGACCCGGACGAGTACGCGGTGAACAAACCGTCCTTCTACGCCGACCCGGCGGCCTGGCTGGTCGCCGAGACCGTGGACCGGGCACTGGCGGACTGCGCCGAACCCGTGCTCGACGACGCCGCCGACACCGGGATCCTGGTCATGAGCGCGACCGGGAGCGAGCGGACGATGCGCCGCATCGCCGACTCGGTGCCGAGGTCCCGGGTGTCGCCACTGCGCTTCGCCGGAGCGAACCCGGGCGTCCTGGCCGGGCTGCCCGCCCTGCGCCACGGGTTGCGCGGGCCGTCCCTGCTGCTGGCGGCGCACCCCGACCGGGCCACCCCCGTCGCGTTCACGGTGCTCGGCGGCTGGCTCGCGGACGGCCACGCCCGGCACGTGCTCCTGGTCGGCCTGCAACCCGCGGCGGGAGAGGGGCAGTTGTGTCGCTGCCTGGTCCTGACCAGCGCCCGGGACGACCGGTGAACAGCCTCACCCGGTCCGAGGTGGCCGACTTCCTGACCCGGGTCGAGGCAACCCCGGCCAGTACGGGCGGCGGCGCCCCGGCCGGGGTGGACGACGTGCTGGCGGACCTGGCCGGGCTGGGCCTGGCACCGGGCGACGCGGTCGTGCTCTGCCTCACCAACGGAGTCGAACTGCTGCGCGTGCTGCTCTCGTCGCTGCTGCTGGGCCTGGTGCCGCTGGCCGTGCCGCCGAGCACGCCGTGGCAGCGGGTGCGCGCGCTGGCCGGGCACGTCGGGGCCGGCGTCGTGGTGACCACCCGGCTGGCCGGCGCGGGGCCGCAGCTGCCGGTGGGCGGCGCGTTGGCCGTGCCGACCGGGCACCCCACCACCCCGTACCGGCCGGGCGAGATCCTGCTGTCCACCTCCGGCACCTCCGGGATGTTCAGCGCGTGCGTGCACCGGGTGGCCTCGCTCCTGCACAACGCCCGCCTGCACGCCGGGGCCACGGGCATCACCCCGGCCGACACCCTGCTGGTGAACCTGCCGCTGTACTACTCCTACGCCCTCGTGGCGCAGGCGTTCGCCGCGTACGTGACCAAGGCGCGGCTGGTGCTCGACGGGCCGCCGTTCTCGCCGGCCGCGTACCGCGACGCGGTCACCGCGCGCGGGGTCACCCACTCGGCGGTGACCCCGACGATCGCCCGCCAACTCCTGGCCGACCCCGGGTTCGTGCCACGGGGCCTGCGGGCACTGGCGGTCGGCGGGGACCGGCTCGCACCCGCGGAGGTGGCCCGCCTGCTGGCCGCGCGGCCCTCCGCGGAGCTGTACCTGACCTACGGGCTCACCGAGGCCGGACCACGCGTGTCGACCCTGGCCGCGCACGCCGAGCCCGCGCACCGGTACGGCTCGGTCGGCCGCCCGCTGCCGGGAGTGCGCGCGTCACTGCGCGGGGTGCAGGACGACGTCGGCGAACTGCTGGTCGAATCCGGCACCGTCCTGCTGCGACGGGTCGGGCAGCACAGCGGCAGAGTCCTGCTGGGGCCGCGGACCATCGCCACCGGGGACGCCTTCTCGATCGACGACGGCTATCTGACCTTCCACGGACGGCTGTCGGACTTCGTGGTGCTGCGCGGCGAGAAGGTCTCACTGAACACCGTCCGGCAGGCCGCGCACGCCATCCCGGGGGTCGTGCACTGCGTGCCCGAGGTGGTGAACGAGGACGGCACGCAGGTCCTCCACGTCCACCTGTCGGTCACCGGCACCCTCCCCGGCGGCGAGAAAGCGCTACGCCACCTCCTCAACTCCCAGCTGCTGCCCGCCGAACGCCCGCGCGCGGTGTTCGTCTCCACCGCCGACCCGGAGGCCTTCCGCAAATGACCCTCCGCCTCGGCTGGACCGTCCCGACGACCCTCTCGCCCGCCGGACTCCGCGCGTTCGCGGCGACCGCGGAGAGCCTCGGGTACGACCACCTGTCCGTCCCCGAACACCTGGTGTCCGGCGTTCCCGCCTACGAGAGCCTGACGCTGGTGGCGTTCCTGGCAGCCGTCACCACCCGGATCGAGCTGGCCACCGCGATGACGATCCTGCCGCACCGCCCGGTGGTGCTCGCCGCCAAGCAGGCCGCGCAACTGGCCCACCTCAGCGGCGACCGGCTGCGGCTGGGCGTCGCCATCGGATCCGACCCCGCCGAGTCCGCCGCCCTCGGCGTCGCCCCGGGAGCCCGTGCGGCGCTGTTCGAGGAACAGGTCCAGGCGCTGCGCCTGCTGTGGACGCGGCCGGACGCGGACTTCGCCGGCGAGCACGTCGCGTTCTCCGGCGTCACCCTCACCCCCCGGCCGGGTGCCGTACCCCTCTGGATGGGCGGCGGCACCCTGCGCACCGGAGGAAGACCGGGCTCACTGCGCCGGATCGCCACCCTCGCCGACGGCTTCACCATGTCCGGCCTGCTCGCCAACCGGGTCGACCGCGGTGCCGCACTCATCGCCGAACTGCGGACGGCGGTGACCGAAGCCGGCCGCGACTGGAGCGCCTTCGGCGTCGAGGCCCGCCTGCGCCCCGCCCCCGGCCGGCCGGACACCTGGCGCTCCCTCGCCGACGCCTGGCGGTCCGCCGGCGCCACCCACCTCACCGTCACCACCGACGACCTCTCCCTGCTGGGCCCCCTGCACGCGGCGCTGACCGGGTAGCACACCGGCTCAGGACACGGAACCGCCGATCAGGCCATCGCGCGACCTCCAGAGGCCCGCGTACGGCCCGGCGGCCGTTGCCGGCGGGGACATGCGCTCAGTCGCCGAGGATCCGCTCCGCCTGGCCCTCCGGGGTGAAGAACCGCTCGTGCGGTGCTTCACCCGGGTTCGGGGGATGTCCCGGCCTTCAGCCCGGGGAGGAATCCGGTTTTCCGCGTGGCGGGTCAGGGGCGGCCGTTCTGCCGCCAGGTGGACCGGTGTCCACCAACTCGATCGCGAACACTTTTCGTCAGACCGTCAGGCTATGGTGCCGGGCACGGCGATCACAGCGCAGAACAACGGCCCGGTATCCGGCCGGCGTACCGCGACCGACAGCCGCCTGCCGTACTCTGCGCAGTGATCGACAAGTACTCACACGCGAGATCTAGGGGCGAGAACATGTCACGGACCGAATTCCACCGACGACGTGTCGTCATCGGGCTCATAACCGGTGCGACGCTGATATCCCTCGCCGGATGCGGATCGTCGAGCACGGCGAAGAGCGCCACCGCATCTGGGGCCGCGGTCTCGACGTCCGCGGGTGCGGCGGCGGCTGACGCGGCGGCGCCCCCGGCGGCGGGCGCCCCCACCGGCGCGCCGGGGAAGGCCGGCAAGGGCAGCGCCGACGTGACCTTCAGCGGCGTGGAGTCGGGCTCCATCAAGGCCGCCGACAGCACCTGCACCGTCATCAAGGGCGAGCTGGAGTCCTTCCAGGCGCCGTCGGACCAGAACGCCGGCGGCCCGAGCGTCGCCGGCGTCCAGTCGGGCACCGGCTGGATGATGCCGGTCAGCACCGCCGCCCACGTCGGCGGCTACGTGAAGAACAACGCGACCGGCATCAAGGCGACGAAGACCGGCGACAGTTGGACGGTCACGCTGACGAACACGGAGGTGGCCGCCACCTACGACCTCGGTCAAACGGTCACGCTCAACGGAACGATCGTCTGCGGCCAGGTCGTCAGCGCCGGCTGACCGGCCGGAGAACGGGGCCTTGTGCCGACGCCGGTGGGAGCCACCAGACCAGAGGCTCCCCCCGGCCACAACTCACCGGGCGTGCGGGCGCATCCCCGGATGCGACCGCCGGACGACCCCTCGCGTACCTCTCTGGTGTCCTAAGGTGTCGATTTCGTAAGCCTGTTGAAGGATGGACGGGTCCTCATCCGGAGTGATGCTCCCTCGGTGGCGGCGCTGACAGGCTGACTCGTGGCGAACTCCTGTTCGCCCGAGTGAAGGGAAGCCCCATGTCTCGTCGTCTGACCAGTGCCCTGATCGCAGCCTTCTGTCTGGCGGTGTCCGCGTCACCCGCCTCCGCTGCTGTGGCGGGAGCCGAGGACTCCGCAGCTTCGTCGGCCCGCCTGCGTGGCGGTCCGCTGCAACTCGCCCTCAACGGGCTGACCGACGCCAAGGCGGTGTCCGCGATCGCCGAGGTGCGTGACGGTGACCAGCGGTGGCGCGGCACCACGGGGGTGACCGACCTGGTCGGTCAGGCGCCCGTCCGTGGTGACGGCCGGTTCCGGATCGGCAGCGTCACCAAGACGTTCGTCGCCACCACGGTGCTGCAACTGGTCGGCGAGCACCGGCTCGGCCTGGAGGACTCGGTGTCGAGCCACCTGCCGGGGCTGGTCCCCAACGGGCAGAACATCACCGTCCGCCAGCTGCTCAACCAGCGTACGGGCCTGTTCGACGCCACCAACGACGGCACCGACGTCTTTCCCGACCTCAACGACCCGGCCGTCTTCCGGACATGGCTGGCCCAGGGCGGTTTGAACCGTACGTTCACCGCGCGCCAGTTGGTGACCTCATCCGTCTCCCACGCGCCGTACTTCGCGCCCGGCACCCAATGGGGCTACTCCAACACCAACTTCGACGTCCTCGGCCTGATCATCGAGCAGGTCACCGGGCACCCCTACGGACAGGAGGTCGCTCAGCGCATCCTGCGCCCGCTCGGGATGACGAAGACCACGGTCCCCGGCCGCTCCACCACGATCCCCGGCCCGCACGCCCACAGTTACTGGACCACCGTGGACGGCGCCGGTACCGGAAACGTCAAGAAGACCGACATCGACGTCACCGACCAGAACCCCTCCTGGGCGGGCGCCGCCGGAGAGATCATCTCCACCACCGATGACCTGACCCGGTTCCAGCAGGCCCTGTTGAACGGGAAGTTGCTGCGTCCGGCGGAGCAGCGCGAGATGACCACGATGCTCGAGACCGTGCCGGGCTCGCACGAGATCGACTACGGGATGGGGCTGGCGCGGGCGCAGCTCTCCTGCACCACCGTGCTGGGCCACAACGGCGGCACCTTCGGCTTCGCCACCCAGCTGTGGGGCACCGCCGACCGCCAGGTCGCCGTCTCCTACACCCCGCGGGGCGATGACGCCGAGCAGACGGCGCAGAACGAGGCGGGCATCAAGTTCCTCGACGCCGTCTTCTGCGGCGCCCGCTGAACGTCCGCCGGGGGCGGGCTGGGCGTGTCGACGATCAGTGTTGCTGATTCTACGTCAATTGTCGTTACAGTAAGCATATTTGGATGCCATAAGCGCCGGTAGCATGCGCTGACGGATGGTCGTGGTGAACGGAGGAAGAGATGGACTGGTCGGCGGACGAACGGCTGGGGCGTCGCCACCTGCTCGCTCGGGCCGGTGCGGTGGCGGTCGGCGGTGCGGTCGCCGGCCTGGCCGTCGGGCCCGCCGAGGCGGCGGGCCGCCAAGGCCCGGGGCCGGCGGGAGCGGGAGGTGGTCCGGCGGGAGGTGGGGGCGGGCCGGAGGGTCGGCCGTTCGGGCCGGTGACGGTCCGCCCCGATGACTCCCGCTACGACAGCCTGCTGCGGGGCGACAACTACCGTTTCGTCGGCCGGCCGGAGGAGATCCGCCTGGCCGGCTCCACCGAGCAGGTGGTGCGGGCCGTCGCCGACGCCGTCCGCTCCGGGCGTCGGATCGCCGTGCGCAGCGGCGGCCACTGTTTCGAGAACTTCACCGGCGACCCGGCGGTGCAGCTCCTGCTGGACCTCTCTCCCATGGACGCCGTCGGCTTCGACCCCGCGATGGGCGCCTTCGCGGTGCAGCCGGGAGCGACCCTCGGGCGCGTGTACCGGGTCTTGTTCAAGGGCTGGGGCGTGACGATCCCGGCCGGCGGCTGCCCCGAGGTGGGCGTGGGCGGGCATCTGGCCGGCGGCGGGTACGGTCCGCTGTCCCGCGCCTACGGCTCGGTCGTGGACTACCTGCACGCCGTGGAGGTGGTGGTGGCCGACCGGGACGGGACCGTCCGGGCGGTGGTCGCCACCCGGGACCCGGACGATCCGAACCACGACCTGTGGTGGGCCCACACCGGTGGCGGTGGTGGCAACTTCGGCGTCGTGACCCGCTACTGGCTCCGCTCCCACGACACCCCCGACGCCCCCGACCCCGACACTCCCGACCCCGACGCCTCCGGCACCCGCTCCCACGGCGACCCCGCGGCACTCCTGCCGCGCGCCCCGGGCGAGCTGCGGAGGTGCCTGGTCGCCTGGACCTGGGACGAGAAGATGACGGAACGGGCGTTCACCACCCTGCTGCGCAACTACGGCGCCTGGCACGAGCGCAACAGCGAACCGGGCACCCCCGCGGCGAACCTGTACGCGGTCCTCATCGCCGGACACCGCAAGTCCGGCACCCTTGAGCTGGTCGTGCAGATCGACGCGGGCGTTCCGGGTTCCGACGCGGTGCTCACCGACTTCGTGCGCGCGGTGACCGCCGACGTCGGTGCCACCGAACCCGCCACCCTCCGGGGCACCATGCCCTGGCTGCCCACCAGCACCTGGCCGGGGACCGGCGAGGCCGGCAACTCGATCACCCGGCGCTACAAGGACAAGGCCGGCTACCTGCGCCGCTCCCTCACCGACACCCAACTCGCCACCGCCTACCGGCACCTGACGGACGGCACGGGCGGTGCGGAGTGCGGCCTGCTCCTCGTCGGCTACGGCGGCCAGGTCAACGCGGTGCCCCCGTACGCGACCGCCGTCGCCCAGCGCGACTCGGTCATGAAGGCCGTCTACTACACCGTCTGGGCCGACGAGTCGGACGACGCCGCCCACCTGGCCTGGGTCCGCGACTTCTACCGCGATGTGTACCGCGACACCGGAGGCGTCCCCGTCCCCGGCGAGGTCAGTGACGGCTCCTACATCAACTACGCGGACACCGACCTCGCCGACCCGGAGTGGAACACCTCCGGCACCCCGTGGCACGCCCTGTACTACAAGGACAA
Source organism: Kitasatospora sp. NPDC091276 (assembly GCF_040684355.1). Taxonomy (NCBI): domain Bacteria; kingdom Bacillati; phylum Actinomycetota; class Actinomycetes; order Kitasatosporales; family Streptomycetaceae; genus Kitasatospora; species Kitasatospora sp. NPDC091276. The sequence goes on from NZ_JBFBFU010000026.1 coordinate 74,670, forward strand.
CTACCCCCGCCTGCAACAGGTCAAGGCCCGCTGGGACCCGTGCAACATCTTCCGGCACGCCCTCGCCATCGAACCGCCCGACCGGAGGCCGTAGAAAAGCCCCGGGGGAGGCGCGCCGGAGGTTCACTCGCACGAGTGATTGTTGCACTGTGTGCATTACTGGACACTCTAAGTATCGGGGGGCTCATGGGGGCTCTCCCGGCGCGAGGGGAGCCGTCATGGCCGCAGCCGAATCTTCCTCCATCGAGGTGCCGCGGATCGCGAGCAGTTCGCAGCCCGCCGACCGGGACCAGGGCCTCGCGGCGATCGGCGGCAACGTCGGCGCCGTGTGGCGGGGGTGGTGGACGTGGACCCCGGGGAACGGGACGTTCAACCTCCAGATCGCCTGGAACGTCATCGGGATCGACTCGACGGTCGTCATCACGGCCTCCGAGATCGACGGCAACGGGAACCGGTTCGTCGGCGCGGCGCCCTTCCAGGTGTCGAGCATCGCCCCCGGCAACGGACTGGTGACGTTCAAGATCAACATCGGCTGGGGCAGCGCGCTGCCGATGCGCACCGACGTCCTGGTCTTCAACTGAGCACGCCTCTCCTGAGCACACCTCTCCGGCCGCCCGGGTCGCCCCGGGCGCGTAGGCCGGGGACCGTGCCGGTCCGGTGACGACCGGCACGGCCCGCCCCGTGGCGGTTCCGGGTTCGCCCGGACCGCCGCGGGGCGCCCGTTTTCCCGGGAGGGGCCTGTTCCATCGCAGCCGCACCGGGTTTCGACGTCCCCGCCGGTAGCGCAGGCGCTGTGCACTGTGAATCACCGTGAACTCATATGAACGGTCGGATAATTCGCCACCCGCCGCGTTGACGGCCCCCATGTCGCGGATAGCACACTGAGCACATAGGTGATTCCGCACATAGGGGGCTCGATGCAGTTCGAGTACGTCCTGCTCGCCCTGCTGGCCGGCCGGCCGTTCAGTGGGTACGACCTGCGCAAGTGGGTCGAGACGGAGGGCCAGTTCCTCCGTTCGCGGGCCCACCACAGCCAGATCTACCGCCTGTTGGGGCGGATGGTGGCGGACGGCTGGGTGGCGTTCGAGGTCGATCCGCGCGAGGGGCGTCCCGACGCGAAGGTGTACCGGCTCACGCCGGTGGGGCGGGAAGCGCTGATGGAGTGGGTGCGCTCCCCGTACGAGCCGCCCAGCCGGTTCCAGGACGCGGACTTCCTCTCCCGCTTCGCCTTCGCCGCGGTCCTGGACCGCGAGGCGGCGATCCGGCTGATCCGCACCGAACTGGACCACCGGCGCGAGCAGATCGCCCGCAACCGGCCCCGCGACCGCACGGTCCGCTTCGAGGACCCGCTGCCCGAGCTGGACCAGGAACTGGCACGCGAGGTCTACGAGGAACTGCACCAGTACGGCGCCGGCGCGATGGACGCGTGGGTGGCCTGGCTGGAGCGCATGCTCCGGCGTCTCGAACAGTGGCAGCCGGGGCGCAAGACGCCGCCGGCCGGAGAGGGGAGCGCCGCATGAAGGCGATCATGGTGATGTTCGACAGCCTCAACCGGCACATGCTGCCGCCCTACGGCGGGGACTGGACGCACGCGCCGAACTTCGCGCGGCTGGCCGAGCGGTCGGTCACCTTCGACAGCGCCTACGCGGGGTCGATGCCGTGCATGCCGGCCCGCCGCGAGATCCACACCGGCCGGTACAACTTCCTGCACCGCAGCTGGGGCCCGCTGGAGCCGTTCGACGACTCCATGCCCGAACTGCTCAAGCAGAACGGGGTGTACACCCACCTGGTCAGCGACCACCCGCACTACTGGGAGGACGGTGGCGCCACCTACCACGGCCGGTACAACACCTGGGAGTTCTTCCGCGGCCAGGAGGGCGACCCGTGGAAGGGCCAGGTGGCCGACCCGGAGATCCCCGAGGACCTGAAGAAGCTCCGGTTCGAGTCCTACCGGCAGGACTGGGTGAACCGCCCGCACCTGGCGACCGAGGACCGCCACCCGCAGACGCTGACCTTCGACGCGGGCCTGGAGTTCGTCCGCACCAACCGGGAGGCGGACCGGTGGTTCGTGCAGATCGAGACCTTCGACCCGCACGAGCCGTTCTTCAGCCACCAGCGGTTCAAGGACCTCTACCCGCACGACTACGAAGGCCCGCACTTCGACTGGCCCGACTACAAGCGCGTGGTGGAGACCCCCGGCCAGGTCGAGCACGCCCGCCTGGAGTACGCGGCGCTGCTGTCGATGTGCGACCACTCCCTCGGGCGGGTGCTGGACCTGATGGACGAGCAGAACCTCTGGGACGACACCCTGCTGATCGTCAACACCGACCACGGCCTGCTGCTGGGAGAGAAGGGCTGGTGGGGCAAGACCGTCCAGCCCTGGTACAACGAACTGGTCCACCTGCCGCTGTTCGTGTGGGACCCGCGGTCCGGCAAGGCCGGGGAACGGCGCCGGGCCCTGGTGCAGACGATCGACCTCGCACCGACGCTGCTGGAGTACTTCGGCATCGAGCGCCCCGCGGACGTGCAAGGCCGCCCGCTGCCGGTGGCCGAGGACACCCCGGTGCGGGAGGCGGCCCTGTTCGGAATCCACGGCGGCCACGTCAACGTCACCGACGGCCGGTACGTCTACATGCGCGCCCCCGCCACGGCGCAGAACGCGCCGCTGCTGGAACACACGCTGATGCCCACCCACATGCGCGGGCGGTTCTCCCCGGCCGAGCTGGCGAACCTCCAACTGGCGGAGCCGTTCACCTTCACCAAGGGCGTGCGCACCCTGCGCGTCCCCGGCCGCACCTTCGTCAACCCCTACCAGCACGGCACCCTGCTGTTCGACCTGGAGGGCGACCCAGACCAGCGCACCCCCCTCGTCGACGACGCGGCCGAGCTGCGGATGGCGACCCTGCTGGTGGAGCTGATGCGCGCGGGCGACGCACCACCGAGCCAGTACGAGCGCCTCGGCCTGCCGGCCGAGGGACCGGTCGGCGCGGAGCACCTGCTGGTCCGGGCCCAGCGCGAGCAGGCCGACCGGGCCGCCGAGCCGCTGCCCCACCCGGAGGACTACCCCCCAGGACGCTTCTCGCTGCGGACCCCCGTGTTCGCCCTGATCTCCGACCCGGTCGCCGTGGAGGTGATGCGCAGGCACCTGCCCGGCATCGTCGACTCCGAATTCCTGCAGTTCCTCGGCCCGACGCCGCTGATCGACGTCGCCGCCCTGGCCGGCGGCCTCACCGACGTGTCGGCCCTGCGCCGGGTGGCCGAGGAACTCGCCGCTCTCTGACCAGCCGGCGCACGACGTACCGGTGACGGGGTTGCAGCCCCGTCACCGGTGAGCACGCCGCCTTTCCCCCGCACTGCCCCTGTGACGAACGATGCGAAGAGCGGAGTCGCGCATGTCCGACCTTATCGAGGGCACTCCCGGGCCCGCCACGAGGACCGGCCCGCCCCCGGTCAAAGGCCGATGGGCCCAGCTCTCGGTCCTCGGCGGCGCCATGCTGGTCGACGGCACCGAGGCCGGCCTGGTCACCGGCCTGTTCCCGGTCATCAGGAACGCCCTCGGACTGACCCTCGGCTCGCTCGGCGTCCTGACCGCTGCCGGCAAGCTGATCGGCGTGCTCGCGGCCCCCCTGTGGGTGTGGGCGGCACGCCGCTGGTCGCGCAAGAGCGTCCTGGTCCTGTCCACCGGCCTGTGGGGGGTGTGGGGCGTGGCCGCCGGCTTCTCCAGGGACTTCACCGAGCTGCTGGTCTTCGTCACGGTCCTCGCGGCCGGCTACGCGGCCGCCCAGCCGCTGGTCTCCGAGATCATCGGCGACCTGTTCGACCCGGCGTCGCGCGGTCGCGCCGTCGGTGCCCTCTACGGTGCGCTGTCGCTGGTCGGCTCGGTGCTCGGCCCGCTCATCGGGCAACTGGCGGGAGTCCACGACGGCTGGCGCTGGGGCTTGTGGGGCGTCGGCGTCCTGAACATCCTCTTCGGCGGGGTGCTGCTGCTCTGCTTCCGCGACCCCGGCCGCGGCGCGGCCGAGCGGCAACTCGCGGACCTCGACCGGGCCGCCCGCGAGCCCCGGACGAAGATCGACCTGGCCGCCGTCGTCTCGCTGTTCAAGATCCCCAGCTTCGCGATCCTCCTGGTGTCGCGGCTGCTCTCGGGACACCTGCTGCTCTCCTCGTTCGCCGTCGTCTACCTGGTGGACGTGTTCGGCTTCACCACCCAGCGAGCCGCCGTCGTCCTGATGCCGCTGGGCATCGGATACCTGCTGGGCACCCTGCTGGGCGGCTTCCTCGCCGACTGGGCCACCCGCCGCAGCCCCCGCCACGGGCTTCCCGGCGCGCTCCAGGGCGCCCAGGTCGCCTTCGCCGTCCTCGCCTTCCTGGGCACCCAGGTCCACTACCGCGGCATCGGCGCCTACGCCCTGCTCTTCTGCCTGATGGGTGTCGCCCAGGGCGTCAACCCCAGCCTCAACCGCCCGATGGTCATGGCGGTCACCCCGCCCGAGCTGCGGGCCACCGCCTTCACGATCTACGTCTCGGTCTTCGAAGCCCTCGCGTGGGCCGCCTTCGGCCTGGGCGCCGGCTTCCTCGGCCAGGCGGTCGGACTCCGCCCGGTGTTCCTGGCGGTCCTGGTGGTCCTCATGCTCGTCAACGGCGCCTTCCTGACGCTGCTCCACCTGCCCTACGCCAACGACGTTCAGCGGGTGCAGCGGGAGCTCGACCTCAGGCGCCGGGCAGCCCTGGCCTGACCCGGCCCGCCTTGCACGGCCCGCCTTGCGCGGCCGGCCTCACACGGCCGGCTGAACCCACTCCCGGAGGAACCCGTGAACCTGCCCTCGGCGCCCTGCTGCACGCCCTCGCGAGGCCCCGGCGCGCTCCGCCCGCTCCACCTCGCGGCCCCGCGTCCCGCCGGCCCGACGGACGGCATGGTCCTCCTGCCCGGCGGCGGGTTCCTGATGGGCACCGACGACTCCGAAGGCTTCCCCGACGACGGCGAAGGCCCCGTGCGGCAGGTCCGGCTGGACCCGTTCCTCATCGACGCCCGCGCGGTCACCAACGAGCAGTTCACCGCGTTCGCCGCCGACACCGGCTACCGCACCGACGCCGAGCGCCTGGGCTGGTCCTACGTCTTCGCCGGCTTCCTCCCGGCCGCCGTGCGGCGCACCGCCGTGCGGGTGGAGCGAACCCCCTGGTGGTGCGCGGTCACCGGAGCCGCCTGGGACCGTCCCGAGGGCGCGGGCAGCACGGTCGCCGACCGCGGCGACCACCCCGTCGTCCACGTCTCCTGGAACGACGCGCACGCCTACGCCTCCTGGGCCGGCAAGCGCCTGCCCACCGAAGCGGAGTGGGAGTACGCGGCCCGCGGCGGACTCGAACAGGCCCGGTACCCGTGGGGCGACGAACTCGATCCCGACGGCACCCACCGCTGCAACATCTGGCGCGGCACCTTCCCGGCGAAGAACACGGCCGCGGACGGCCACCGCGCCACCGCCCCCGCCGGCTCCTTCGCACCGAACGGCTTCGGCCTGTACAACATGTCCGGCAACGTGTGGGAGTGGTGCGCCGACTGGTGGACCACCGACCACCCCGCATCCCCCACCCCGGCCAACCCCACCGGCCCCGCCACCGGAACCGCCAAGGTCATCCGCGGCGGCTCCCACCTGTGCCACGAGTCCTACTGCAACCGCTACCGCGTCGCCGCCCGCAGCTCCAACACCCCCGACAGCTCCAGCGGCCACGCCGGCTTCCGCTGCGCCCGCAACGCCGAACAGCCCGACTGACGCGCCGACCCGTCCGCGACGGGCCACGCCGTTCAGCCGGGCTCGCAGATCACCGACCCGCTGTCCTGACCTCGTCCCGACCTCCGGGCGGGCCGTCAGCCCTCCGGTGCGGGTGGCAGGTGGAAGCCGACCTCGGCGCCGCCGGAGGGGGCGGCGGTGGCGAAGACGGTGCCGTGGTCGGCGGCGACGAGGTCGTGGACGATGGCCAGGCCCAGCCCCGAGCCCGGGGTCGACTGGGTGCCGGCGGCGCGGTAGAAGCGCTCGAAGACGGCCTGCCGGTCGCCGGGGGCGATGCCGGGCCCGTGGTCGCGCACGGCCAGCCGGGTGCCGGTGACGTGGACCTCCACCGGGGTGCCGTCCGGGCTGAACTTGACGGCGTTGCCGACCAGGTTGTCCACGCAGCGCTGCAGCGCGCGCGGGCGGGCCCGCACCGGAACGGGCCGTTCGGCGGTGACGGTGATCTCGCGGCCGGTGCGGCGCCGGAAGCGCCGGGCGCAGTCCTCGGCGGCGGCCGTCAGGTCCACCGGCTCCGGGTCCTCCACGGTCTGCTGGTCGGTGGCCAACTCGACCAGTTCGCGCACGAGTTCGTCGAGGGCGACGGTTTCGGTGACCAGGGTGGCGAGGATCTGCTCCTCGTCCGCGGGGGCGAGCCGGCCGCGGGCGCGCTGGAGGAGCTCGGCGCAGCCGCGTACCGAGGTCAGCGGGGTGCGCAGCTCGTGGCTGGCGTCCTGGACCAGGCGCTGCTGCTGGTCGCGGGAGCGGCGCAGGGCGCCGACCATCGCCTCGAAGGCGCGGGTGAGGCGGCCGACTTCGTCGCGTCCGGCGGCGGGCAGCGGGGTGGCCAGGTCGCGGGTGGTGGTGATGTGTTCGGCGGCGCGGGCCAGGCGTCGCACCGGGCGCAGGATCCGGCCGAGGACGAGCCAGCTGAGCAGCGCGGAGGCGGCCGCGGCCGCGGCGCTGGTCCAGGTGATGCGGCGCAGGAACGCGTCGTCGACGGTCTGCGCCCCGGCGTAGGTCTGGCCGACCATCACCGCGCCCTGCCCGTCGGGGCGGGCCTTGGTGAGGATGCCGTAGGGGGTGCCGTCGACGGTGGCGTCCTCCTGGTGGGCGCCCTGTGCGGTACGGGCCACCTCCCGGGCCCGGGCCGAGACGGGCAGCGCCGGGCCGCCCGGGGCCCCCAGCGGCCGGGTGGTGCCGTCGGGGAGCAGCAGCTGTTCGACGGTGTCGGGCCGTGCGGGCGGGGAGCGGTCGAGGTCCAGGGCGGCGAGCACGGTGTGGGCCCGGTCCTCCAGGCTCCGGTCGAGCTGGTCGGCGACCAGGGTGCTGACGCCGCGGTAGGCGGCGGTGACGGGCACGGCGATGGCCAGCAGGACGGAGGCGAGGACCACGAGGCCGATCCTGGTGCGCAGCATCAGGCGGTCCTGGCGGTGTAGCCGACGTTGCGCACGGTGTGGATCAGCCGGGGCGCGCCGCCGTCTTCGGTCTTGCGGCGCAGGTAGCCGACGTAGACGTCGAGCGAGCGCGAGTCGGTGTCGAAGTCGTAGCCCCAGATGCGTTCGTAGATCTGGTGGCGGGTCAGGACGGTGCCCTGGTTGCGCAGGAGCAGTTCCAGCAGGTCGAACTCGGTCTTGGTCAGGTCGAGCCGGCGCCCGCCGCGGTGGGCCTGGCGGGCGCCGGGGTCCAGGGCGAGGTCGTCGAGGCCGAGTTCGGCGCTCTCGCCGCCGAGCGGCTCGGTGCGGCGCAGCAGGGCGCGTATGCGGGCCAGGAGTTCCTCGGTGGCGAAGGGCTTGGCCAGGTAGTCGTCGGCGCCGGCGTCGAGCCCGGCGACCCGGTCGCCGAGCTGGTGGCGGGCGGTGAGGACCAGGACGGGCAGGCGGTCGCCGCGCCGGCGCAGCATCCGGCACAGCGCGAGGCCGTCGAGGCGGGGCATGACCACGTCCACCACGGCGAGGTCGGGGCGCCGGTGCTCCAGGAGCTCCAGGGCCTCCTGTCCGTCGGCGGTGGTGAGCACCCGGTAGCCCTCGAAGCGCAGCAGGTGGTCGAGGGTGTTGCGGACGCCGGGGTCGTCCTCGACGACCAGGACGGTGCGCCGGGCGGCGGTGGGATCTGTCATGGTGTCATCTTCGCTGGTGGCGGGCGTGGTCATGCCGGTCGGGGTGGTCGGTCCGCGGGTCAGGCGGCCGGTCAGGGGGGCAGCGGGTCAGCGGGGGACCGGGACGACGGGGACCGGGGGGATGTGCGCGAGGCAGGAGGTGTCGCCGACCGCGCCGGTGCGGATGAAGTGGGTGGAGATGTCCACCGCGCAGCCGGTGGACTCCATCTCCGGGACGTGCCCGCTGTTGGGCACGGAGACGAAGGCGCTGCGGCGGAACTGGGCGGCGGAGAGGCGGGAGTTGGCCTCGGGGGTGTTGGTGTCGAGGTCCCCGGAGAGCACCAGGACGGGCACGTCGGGCACGTTCTCCAGGTCGGTCGGCTGCGGGTCGGCGGTGCCGCGGCGCGGCCAGGACAGGCAGTTGTCGCCGCCGTCGGTCTGCCCCTCGGTCCAGCCCTTGACGCTGAACGCCCCGAAGTCGGCCGGGTCGGCGGCGGCCAGCGCGGCCCGGTACTGGCGGCGGCGCTCGGCGGGCGGGGCGTCCGGGTCCCAGGCGCGGGCGTAGTCGTTGCAGGTGACGGCCAGGAAGGAGGCCTGGTCCTCGGTGCCGGTGTGCTCGACCTCGGCGCGCACCAGGGCGGCCAGCGGCCCCTCGTCGCCCGCGGCGAGGGCGTGCAGGGCGGCCGGCAGCGCGCCGAGCAGGCCGGGCTCCTCGGGGTGCAGGCCGATGCCTCGGGTGGCGGGCTCGTACATCAGGTCGGCGAGCTTGTCCTCGCTGAAGACCACGGTGCGCGGCCTGCCGCCGAGGGAGGCGGTCAGCACCAGCGGGCGGGTGCGCAGCCGCTCGGTGGTGGCGGCGAGGTCGCGGACGGCGCCTTCCGGGTCGCAGGCCCCGCTGCGCTCGCAGATCCGGCGCAGTGTCAGGGAGACCTGCTGGGCGCCGGGCCGGGCCAGGGAGTCGAAGGCGAGCGGGTAGGCGCCGGACAGCACCATCGACTCGACCCGCTGGGGGTGGCGGTCGGCGTAGACCGGCATCAGGTAGGTGCCGTACGACAGGCCGTACAGGACCAGCTTCGGGGCGCCCAGGCGCGCGCGGGCGGCATCGAGGTCGTCGGCGGTGGCGGCGCTGGTGTAGCCGCGGGCGCGCGGGCCGAGTTCCTCGGCGCAGTCGGCGACGAGCTCGCGCTGGGCGGGGCGCGGGGCGAAGCGGTAGTCGGCCTCGGTGACGTCGCAGGGGAGCCGGCCGGAGCGGCCGGTGCCGCGCGGGTCCAGCAGGAGCAGGTCGTAGTCGTCCAGCACCCCCTGCAGTGCCCCGGCCACCTGGTCGGCGCGGTCGATGAGGGTCTCGCCGGGGCCGCCGGGGTTGAACGCGATGGTGCCCCGGGCCGGGCCGGGGCGGCTGTGGCGCACCACCGCGTAGCTCACGCCGATGCCGCCCAGGCGCGGCTCGTCCGCCACCAGCGGGCGGCGCATGGTCGTGCAGTCGACCTGGTGCCCGGGGACGGTCGGGCACCACGCGGGCCGGCCCGCCGCCCCGGCGGGGGCGGCCTGCGCGGGCGAGGCGGTGGTGACCGGCAGCACTGCGGCCAGCACCGCCAGCGCGGCGGCGGCCAGCCCGCCCCGGCGGGCCGGCTCCTTCGCCCGGCTCGCGGTCGCGTCCGTCGCCGTGCCGGTCGTCCCTGCCGCCGTGCTCGCCGCCGTGCTCGCCGCCGTGTTCGTCGCCGTGTTCGTCGTCATCGTGGTGCCCTCCGTACGTCCTGCGGTCGGTGTGGGCACGACCCTGCCGGGCGCCGGTCAGCGGTTCGGCAGAGCGACGGCAAAGGCGTGTAAGAACTCCGGCCGGTCCCGGTGCGAGAACCACGCGCGTCCTCAAGATCCTTTCCTTGATGGAAACTTGACGAACACGAGTCGTCCCCAAGGCTTCTCTCTGTTCGAAAAATCGGTCTAACTGGTAGCACCGGACGGGGCAGGGCCAGCACGCGGCAAGCGGCTGAAGCCCACGGACGCCGGTGCCTTCCCGCCGTCGGGAAAGCCGCTCACCTTGCCCGGCCACGGCACCGCCATGCCCGCGTCGGCGAACCGTCAGGTCGCGCAAGGAAAGAACTCGTGGTGTTCACGTGGGGGAGAGGGGCAAGTCAAGGATGACGAAGTCCGCAGGAGCGCGCAGATTCGCGCAGGTGGTGGCGCTGGTCACGGTCGTGGCAACCGCCGCGGCCTGCAGTGGCGGCGGTGGGGGCGGCGGCAGCGGCAACCCGGGGCCGGCCGGAGCGGCGGTGCAGGGGGGTGTGGTGCGGGTCGCCGAGGCGCCCTCCACCTTCCCGGACGCCATCTGGCCGTTCGACTCCCCGGCCCAGGTCACCACGGTGAACACCAGCCAGTTCCAGGAGCTGTTCTACCGCCCCCTGTACTACTGGGGCCTGAACGACAAGGTCGCCCTCGACCCGGAGGTGTCCCTCGGCGAGGCGCCCACCTGGAGCGCGGACGGCAGGACCGTCACCCTCCAGGTCAAGCCGTGGAAGTGGTCCAACGGTGAGGACGTCAACGCCCAGGACGTGCTGTTCTGGATCAACATGGCCAAGGCCGAGTCGTCCAACAGCGGCTACTACACCCCGCCGAACCCGGCGATCGGCGCCAAGTACTTCCCGGACAACGTGGCTTCGGCGACCGCCTCGGGACAGACCCTGACGCTGACCCTCAACACCCCGGTCAACCAGACCTGGTTCACCGACGACGAGCTCAGCCAGATCACCCCGATGCCGCTCGCCTGGGACCTCACCGGCCAGGGGCAGAAGGGCAGTTGCGCGAGCGACGCGTTCGGTTCGGACGCCGCCGCGAAGGACTGCGCGGCCGACTACGCCTACCTCAGCGCGCAGTCGACCAAGGGCGGCGACTTCGCGGGCAGCCCGCTGTGGTCGGTGGTCGACGGCCCGTGGAAGCTCAAGAACTACAACGGCACCTCCGGTGCGTACGGGATCGTGCCGAACCCCGCCTACTCGGGCCCGCAGAAAGCGCACCTCGACGAGGTGGACTTCGTCCCGTACACCTCGGCCACCACGGAGTACGCGGACCTGAAGGCCGGCAGCGGCGGCGCCAACGCCATCGACGTCGGCTACCTTCCGGCCGAGAACTCCCCGACCTTCAACGCCAAGAACCCGGACGCGGGCAACCCGTTGAGCGGCGCGGGCTACTACATCCCGGCCCCGACCTACCTGGACGAGATCTCGTACTACCAGATCAACTTCGCCAACCCGGCCGTAGGGCCGCTGTTCAAGCAGCCCTACTTCACCAAGGCCGTCCAGGACACCGTGGACCAGCAGGGCATCATCAACGGCATCTGGAAGGGCTGGGGCTACCCGAGCACCGGCGCCGTGCCCAGCCTCCCGGCCGGCAACCCGCTCTCCCCCAAGAGCCAGTCCGAGCGCGCCACCTACGACCCGGCGGCCGCCAAACAACTGCTGAGCAGCCACGGCTGGAACACCGACAGCGTCCCGGCCACCTGCACCGACCCGGGCACCGGCCCGAACCAGTGCGGCGCCGGTATCGCGGCGGGCACCAAGGCCGCGTTCACGCTCGACTACCCCTCCGGCCAGGCCGCGCTGGACACCATGGCGGCGGACATGCGCTCGGACGCGGCCAAGGCGGGCATCGGCATCACCATGGTCAGCCAGACCCAGAACACCATCGGCAACGAGGGCGTGGCCTGCAGCGCCGCCCAGCCGGCCGGCTGCCAGTGGCAGGGCCTGCTCTACGGCGGCTGGGTCTACGCCCCCGACTACTACCCGACCGGCGACGCGCTGTTCGCCACCGGAGCCGGGCCGAACGTCTGGAGCTTCTCCGACCCGAAGCTGGACCAGCTGATCGTCAAGACCACCACCGGCAGCGACGTCAACGACCTGTACGCCTACGAGGACTACATCGCGGGCGACCAGCCGGTCATCTACACCCCCAACACGCTCGCGATCAGCGAGGTCACCAAGAAGCTGCACCTCGACGCCGGTGACCCCTTCCAGGGCTACGAGCCGGAGTACTGGTACTACACGAAATGACGGCCATCCGCAACGGCGTCACCGCTGCCCCCCTCGGGGGGCGGCGGTGACGGCCTACCTGATCCGTCGGCTGTTCCAGGCCCTCCTGACGGTGCTGATGGTCACCGTCATCTCCTTCGGCCTGATGCAGCTCATGCCGGGCGGCCCGGTCCGGGCGATCCTCGGCTCCCACGCCACCCCGGCCAACATCGCCCACCTGACCCAGCAGATGGGTCTGGACCGCCCCGTCTACGTGCAGTACTGGACCTGGCTGGACGGCCTGCTGCACGGCAACCTGGGCTTCGACTACATCCAGCAGCGCCCGATCTCCGACCTGCTGTTCAACGCCCTCGGCGCCTCCGCCTACATCGTCGGCGCCTCGCTGCTGCTCGCGCTGCTGATCGCGGTGCCGGCGGGCCTGCTCCAGGCCACCCGCCGCAACAGCGTGCTGGACCACGCCTTCACGGTGTTCTCCTTCGTCGCCTACGGCGTGCCGACGTTCTTCATCGGCTTCCTGATCCAGCAGTGGTTCGAGGACGACCTGCACTGGGTCTCGGTGCAGGACCAGGTGGCCACCTTCGGCGACGCGCTCACCCACCCCGGGGCCGTCTGCCTGCCCGTCCTGACCCTGACCGTCACCACCGTGGCCGGCTACAGCCGCTACATGCGCTCCGGGGTGCTGGACCAGATCACCCAGGACTACGTGCGGTCCGCCCAGGCCAAGGGCGCCTCCCGGCGCCGCACCCTGTACGGCCACGTGCTGCGCAACGCCCTGATCCCGATGGTCACCCTGGTCGGTCTCTCGCTGCCCGCGCTGGTCGGCGGCGCGCTGATCGTCGAGTACGTCTTCAACATCCAGGGCATCGGCCTGCTGACCACCCGTGCCGCGCTGCAGAACGACTACGGCATCACCCTGGCGGCCACCCTGCTCACCGCGGTGACCACCGTGGTCGGCTCGCTGCTGGCCGACCTCGGCTACGCCGTGCTGGACCCACGAGTGAGGCTCACCTGATGGCCCTGACACCCGATACCACGGAAGGTCGGCCCGCCTCCGCCCCGGGCGGGGAGCCGGCCGGGCGGCCCCGTTCGATGCTCCGGCGCGGCGCGGAGGTCTTCGCCGAGAACAGGCTGGCCCTGGTCGCCGTCGCCGTCCTGGTCTCGATCATCGCCTTCTGCTTCCTCGGCCCGCTGTTCTACCACGCCGACACCTCGGTGGTGAACCTCTCCGCCGTCACCCTGCCGCCGGGCGCCGGGCACCCGCTCGGCACGGACAACGACGGCATCGACGAGCTCGGCAAGGTGATGGTCGGCGGGCAGACCAGCCTGGAGATCGGCCTCGCCGCCGGTCTGATCGCCGCCGTCCTCGGCGCGCTGTACGGCGCGGTCGCGGGCTATCTCGGCGGCTGGATCGACGCGTTGATGATGCGGGTGATCGACTCCTTCATGTCCTTCCCGCTGATCTTCCTGCTGATCTACCTCAGCAGCGTCTACGGGAAGAGCAAGGCCATGCTGATCCTGGAGGTCGGCCTGACCTCCTGGTTCGGCATCACCCGCCTGGTCCGCGGCGAGGCCCTGGCCATCAAGGTCCGCGAGTACGTGTCCGCGTCCCGGATGATGGGCGCGGGCGGCCGGCGGATCGTGCTGAAGCACATCCTGCCCAACACCATCGGGACGACGATCGTCAACACCACGTTCTCGATCGCCGACGCGGTCTTCGCCCTGTCCACGCTCAGCTACATCGGCCTGGGCCTCCAGGCCCCCAACAACGACCTGGGCGGCATGCTCGACGTCGGCACCACCTTCGCCGGCCAGGGCTGCTGGTGGATGATCTATCCGCCCGCCGCCGTGATCATCCTGATCATCCTGTGCTTCAACGTGATCGGCGACGCCCTGCGCGACGCCTTCGAAACCCGGCTGCAGAAGCGGTGAACCCGACGGAGGATCAGCAGTGGCGCTCCTCGAAGTGACCGGCCTGCGCACCGAGATCCGGCTGAAGCGCTCGGTGGTGCACGCCCTGGACGGCGTCGACCTCGCGGTGGACGTCGGCGAGACCCTCGGCATCGTCGGGGAGTCGGGCTGCGGCAAGACCATGACCGCCATGTCGATCATGCAGCTGCTGCCGAACGGCGGCAGCGTCATCGACGGCCGGGTCCTGCTCGACGGCCGCGACCTGCTCGCGCTCGGCCCCGAGAAGATGGACCGGGTGCGCGGCAACGACATCGGGATGATCTTCCAGGACCCGACCACCTCGCTCAACCCGACGATGACCATCGGCCGGCAGATCTCCGAGTCCGTGCGCATCCACCGCCGGGCCTCCCGGAAGGAGGCGCACGAGCGCGCCGTCGAGGTGCTGTCCCTGGTGGGGATGCCCAGCCCGGCCCAGCGGGCCCTGGTCTACCCGCACGAACTGTCCGGCGGGATGCGCCAACGCGCCATGATCGCCATGGCCCTGGCCAACGAGCCCAAACTGCTCATCGCCGACGAGCCGACCACGGCCCTCGACGTCACCGTTCAGAAGCAGATCCTCGAACTCATCGACCACCTCAAGCAGCAGCTCGGCATGGCCGTCATCCTGGTCACCCACGACCTCGGCGTCATCGCCGGACGGGCCGACCGGATCGCCGTCATGTACGCCGGGAAGGTCGTCGAGACCACCGGCACCGAGGAGCTCTACACCAACCCCCGCCACCCGTACACCGAGGCACTGTTCGAATCGCTGCCGGAACGTTTCGCCGAGTCCGGCGGCCGGCTCTACTCGATCCCCGGCCTGCCGCCGGACCTGACCACCCCGCCGCCCGGCTGCCGGTTCGCCGCACGCTGCCGCTACGCCACCGAGCGTTGCCACGCGCAGGAGCCGCCGCTGTCCGGGGAGGCCCCGGAACACCGCTACGCCTGCTACTTCCCGGTCGGCGAGGCCGAGCCGGGCGGCCGCCCCGCTGCCGTGGCACCGCCCCCGGCGACGCCGGTACGGGCCCCGGCGGTACGGGCCCCCGCGGTGCCCGACGACGCGCCGGCCGAACCGCTGCTGCGCATCGACAACCTGGTCAAGCAGTACGCGGTGACCAGCGGCCTGATCCTGCGCCGGGCCGTCGGCGCGGTCAGCGCCGTGGCCGACATCTCCCTGACGGTCCGCCGGGGAGAGACGCTCGGCCTGGTCGGCGAGTCCGGCTGCGGCAAGACCACCGTCGGCAAGCTCATCGTCGGCCTGGAGCGGCCCACCAGCGGCAGCCTGGTGTTCGAGGGCCGGGACCTGGCCCTGGTGCCACGGGCCGAGCGGCGCCGACTGCGCCGGGACGTCCAGCTCATGTTCCAGGACTCCTACGCGGCGATGAACCCCCGGATGCCCGTCCAATCGATCATGCGCGAGCCGCTGGACATCCACCGGGTCGACGGCCAGGCCGAGCGCGACCGGCGGATCAGGCAGATCTTCGACCTGGTCGGCCTGCCGCTCACCGCCCTGGACCGCTACCCGCACGAGTTCTCCGGCGGCCAGCGCCAGCGCATCGGACTGGCCCGCGCGCTGGCCCTGCGCCCCAAGCTCATCGTCGCGGACGAGCCCGTCTCGGCCCTGGACGTGTCGATCCAGTCGCAGGTGCTCAACCTGATGAGCGACCTTCAGGGCGAACTCGGACTGTCGTACCTGTTCATCTCGCACGACCTGTCCGTGGTCCGGTACCTGTCCGACCGGATCGGCGTGATGTACCTGGGCAAACTGGTGGAGATCGGCCCCGCGCCGTCGGTGTACGCCCGGCCGGTGCACCACTACACCCGCGGCCTGCTGGACACCATCCCGGTGGCCGACCCGGTGGTGGAGAAGGCCAAGAGCAGCCGGGGCGTCGCCGGGGAACTCCCGTCCGCGATCGACCCGCCGTCCGGCTGCCGCTTCCGCACCCGCTGCGCGGCGGCGCAGCAGATCTGCGCGGAGGTCGAGCCACCGCTGACCGCCTTCGGCCCCGACGACCACCTGGCCGCCTGCCACTTCCCCCTGCGGGCCGCCCCGATCCGCTGAACCGCGCCTCCGGCCACGCCCCCTCCGGGAGCGGGCCGGCGAGGCCGTCGGCGGTGGGCACGCGGCGGTGGGCACACGGCGGTGGGCACACGGCGGTGGCCTCCACCCCGAGAGCGGGGTGGAGGCCACCGGGCCGGCTTCCGAGAGGCCGGCGCGTCCGGACACACCCGGCGGGTGCCGGGCGCCCGCGGGCCGCCCGCGGGCGGAAGGTCAGGTGCAGGGGATGACCCGGCCTCCTGTCACGACGCACTTGGGCGGCACCAGGCGCGGGTGTCCGGTGTTCGTCTGCCACTGCACCTTCGGGACGCCCTTGATGATCGCCTGGAGCGCGTAGATGAAGGCCTCCAGGAAGTCGCCCTTTCCTGCGGCGGCCACCGCGCGGGCCCCGTCGATGGCGGCGCCGGTGGCGTCGCCGGCCTGCAGGATCTGGACGTCGCCCAGGGGGCTGACCATCAGCCAGGCGCCATTGCGGCCATTGGTTCCCGAGGCCCAGCAGACCCGCCCGTCGGCGGCGGTGACGACGAGGTTCCCGTCGTCCTGCATGACGGCCTTGGCCCCGCAGCCCACGGTCTTCGACTCCCATACGGGCCAGGTGTGGTCGCCGATGGCGTCGCCCTGCGTGTAGTAGGCGACGAGGTTGCCGTCCTGCTGCATGACGAGCCGGGTGGATTGCTCCGCCGCCGAGGACTCCAGGCTCTGCCCTGGGCACAGGGTGTCCCCGTGCCACATCCACGAGTCGGAGGACTGCCGCCCGTTGCAGACCGGGGGGAGCTGGATGCTGTCCGGGAAGCGCGGGTCCCTTCCTCCGCCGCCGGTGTTCCCGCCGCCGCCTCCGCCGGTACCACCGCCGCCGCCGGTGTTCCCACCGCCGGGGTTCCCCCCGCCACCTCCGGTGACCGCTGAGTCGTCGAGCTTCCACCACTGGGCGGTGGAGGAGGTACAGGCCCAGACGGCGAGGTCCTCGTTGCTGTTGACGGCGATGAGGCAGCCGTTGTCGGCCGCGGAGATGATCCGGTACCAGCCGGGCAAGTCCTGGCTCTCCTGGAAGCGCCAGAGCTGGTTGGCGTTGCCCTCCTGGGCGCTGGTGAGGTGGGTGCGGTGGGTGCTGGGGTTGTGGTCCATCACCATCGCCCCGGCGAACTTCGTCTCGATCAGCCACTGGTTGTCGGGCTTCTGCCACAGCATCCACTGCTGTGCGGCGCTGCCGTTGCCGCCCAGGGCCTTGATCCGGGTACCGCCGGCGGTGTTGGCGCCGTCGAGGTCCGCGACCAGGCCGCTGTTGCCGGAGCGCAGGACGGTGGTGACGCCGTGGCGCACCCCGCTGCCCCCGGGCGCCTGCGGGATTCCCCCGCTGCCGGCGTTCCCGCCGCCGGTCGAACCTCCGCCCGTCGAGCCGCCGTTGTTCCCGCCGGTGTTCCCACCGCCGCCGCCGGACGAGCCGCCGGTGTTCCCACCGCCGCCGCTGTTGCCACCGGTGCCACCGCCGGTCGACGGGTTGTCGACGGCCTCGGTCAGGCGCCACTTCTGGGCGTTGGTGCCGTCACAGCCGAGGATCGCCAGCTCCGCACCGTCGGCCGCCGCCGTGAGGCAGCCGTTGCCGGCGGCGCTGACGACCGTGAACCAGCCGCCCCCGGCGTCGGCGAACCGCCACAGCTGGTTGGCGTTGCCCTCCTGCGCACCGATGAGATGGGTGCGGTGGGTGGTGGGGTTGTGGTCCATCACCATGCCGCCGCCGAGCTTCGTCTCGATCAGCCACCGGCTGTCCGGCTTCTGCCACAGCGTCCACTTCTGCGCGTCGTTGCCGTTGCGGCCCTGCGCCTTGATGCGGGTCCCGGCGGCGGTGTTGGCACCGTCGAGGTCCGCGAGCAGGCCGCCGTTGCCCGACTGCAGCACCACCGTCCGGTTGTGCGCGGGCTGCGCACCACCGGCGCCCAGCGGCGGCTGGCCGCCAGTGCCGCCACCGCCCGTGCTGCCGCCGCTGCCGCCGTTGCCGCCCCCGGTCGTCGGCACGGTGCCGGAGAGCTTCCACTTCTGCTGCGCGCTGCCGTCGCAGTCGCGGACGGCCAGTACCTCGTGCGCGCCGCGCTGGGTCAGGCAGCCGCCGGCCGCGCTGACGACGTTCGTCCAGCCGCCCCCGGCGTCCTTGAACCGCCACAGCTGGCCGGGCTGCCCGTCCGCGGCGGCCGGTGCGAGCACGCTCTCGTGCCGGCCGGTGTCGTGGGCCAGCAGCATGCGCTCGGCGGCGGAGGCGCGGTTGTAGGTGAGCCGGGTCTCGATCGCCCAGTTCCCGCTGCCGCGGTCCCAGAACACCCACTTCTGCACGTCCGTGCCGTTCGGCTCGTAGGCCTGGACGGCGTTGCCCGCCACGGTGCTGGAGCCGCGGACGTCGGGCACGAGGGTGTCCCCGGTGCCCGGCTGGAGGTATGCGCCGGTCCCGGCGTCGTTGCCAGTGCCGCCGTCGGGGCCAGTGGCGCCGTCGGGGCCACTGGGAGTCGACGGGCCGCCGAAGATCGGCGGAAACATGGGCAGTACGGGGAACCCGGGCAGCGAGATCCCCGGAGGCGCGGGCACCGGCGGACGGCCGCCGGTGGAACCGTTGTCACCGCCAGGGGTGTTGCCGTCCGGCTGGTCCTTCCGCTTGCACTTGGGAGGCTCCTCCGGCGACTTGGGCGGGTTCGACCAGGCGGCGGGGTCGTTCGGGAAGCCGGTGGTCGCGGGCCACGGGACGTCCGGCAGCCCCGGCAGGGAGGGCCACGGGACGGTGGGGAACCCGGGGACGGACGGCCAGCGCCAGAGCGGGATGCTCGGGAGCGTCGGCCAGGTGACGTCCGGAAGCGAGGGCCCGTCCGTCCCCGGCGCGTCCGGCAGGTCGGGGTGGCCCGGCCACGGCACGTTCGGGGAGCCGGGCACCGAGGGCCACTTCACCTGCGGGAATCCCGGCACGGTGGGCCAGGCCAGGTCCGGGTGCCCCGGGATCGCCGGGTCGGCGGCGCTCGGCAGCCCGGGGATCAGGGCCTTGCCGTCGTCGTTGCCGTTGCCGGGCAGCGGCAGCACCGGCCACGGGACGCCGGGGTGGCCCGGCATGGCGGGCCACGGGACGGTCGGGGAGCCGGGGACGGCCGGCCAGGTCGCCTCGGGGTGGCCGGAGACGGCGGGCCACGCCGTGGTGGGCAGAGTGGGGAAGCCGGGCCAGCGCAGCTCGGGCAGGTCGGGGTGGCCGGGCATCGGGACGCCCGGGAAGCCCGGGACGGACGGCCACGGGATCGCCGGGTGCCCTGGCAGCGACGGCCAGGTCACCTCGGGGCGGTCCGCGACGGTCGGCCACGGCAGGTCGGGGAAGCCGGGGACGGTGTGGCCGGCGCCGGAGCACGGCACGGACAGGTGCCAGCCCTGCCGGTCGGAGCCGTCGCACGGCGCCACCGTCAGCGCGGTGCCGTCCAGGGTGAGGCAACGGCCGTCGGTGGCCGTGGTGATGCGGTAGCCGCCCGCGCCGTCGGCGACGAAGCGCCAGCGCTGGCCGGGGCTGCCGTCGGGCTTGCCGTTCGTCGCGTCGTTCTCGATCGGCCGCACGGCCAGCCGGTCACCGTACGCGGGGACGCTGAGCACGCTGCCCTGTCCGGCCGGGGTGGTGCCGTTGGTCCGGCCGGTCTCGATCACCCAGGTGTCGTCCGCCTTCTGCCAGGTCGCCCAGCTCTGCCCGGCGGAGCAGTCGGGGGCGGCGGCCCGTACCGGGCTGCCCGGAGCGGGCGAGGCGTCCGGCACGTCGGCGACCAGGCCGGCGGCTCCGGAGGTCAGGACGGAGACCTTCCCGTGCTGCGGCTCCCGGGCTGTGGCGGTGGAAGCGGAGGCCGTCGGCGGCGCGCTGTCGGCCGGGACGTCGACC
Source organism: Kitasatospora sp. NPDC091276 (assembly GCF_040684355.1). NCBI lineage: Bacteria > Bacillati > Actinomycetota > Actinomycetes > Kitasatosporales > Streptomycetaceae > Kitasatospora > Kitasatospora sp. NPDC091276. Next base: position 94,447 of record NZ_JBFBFU010000026.1, read on the forward strand.
GGGACGTCAGCGGGGACGCCGGCCGCCGCGAGGGAGATCATGGACGCGGCCGCTGCTCGGGGCGGGGACGGGACGTTCGGCCGACAGGTCTCGTCCTTGCGACGCAGCGGGTCCTTGCTGAACATCACCGGGAAGTGGTCCGATTCCTCCACGTAGCCGAGGCGACGTGCCGTGTACTGGTGGTCGGCCGGCAGCCCCCGGGCGATCATGTAGTCGTATTCGGAGGTCGGGCGGTTCCTGGAGTAGGTCATCATGCCGGAGCTGACGAGCCGACGGCCGTCGCCGAACACCTGCGCCATCGACAGCGACCCGGGCTCGCGGTTGAAGTCGCCCATCAGGGCCCAGTTCGCGTCGCCCGTCGCCGTGACCGCCTGGATGGCGGCCGGCACGTTGTTCCGCTCATGGAAGCCTGCTGCCCTGTTGGTGGCGTGCATGGAGTAGTACCACGTGCCGTCCGCGAGCTTGACGCCCAGGATGGGCTTGGCATCGTTAGCCACCTGGCCGTTGTTCTCCGGCTGAGGCGGGATGACCCTCACCACGGGCGCCGCAGCGTTGTCGATGCTCCGGGGCACCACGAGGGCCAGCGAGCGTTCTTCACGGGTGGCTGTCCTGACCCGGTAGATGGTGCGAGTGCCGCCTGTCCAGGCGGGAAACACCTCCCATCGGTACCTCTGGACCTCGAAACCGTTCGTGCTGATCGACGCTTCGGGCACGATGTCCGGATCGTCCGGTTCCGCGTCCCGGATTTCCTGCAGCGCGAGAATGTCAACACGTTGGGCGAGATCGAAGATCTCCCCCCCCTCCATCTGGTGCCGTACCGATTGTTGTAGGTCGCGGCCGAGTGTTCCTGAACGGTCGCCGGTACGGCCTGCGGCGGAGCGACGGGGCCCACCGCGTGCGCGGGTATCGGGAACGCGCCGATGAGCCCCGCCAGCAGGGCGAACAGCGGTACGACCGCCGTGTACGCCCATTGTGGTCGCCACGGTATTCGCCGTTCGGTCGGTGAGGCGGCCGTACCCGGGTGTGCCATTGAGAAACTCCTTGAAACTTCACAGCTGTACCGGGGCACGTTGACAGTGGGTGGTAGACAAACGATGAACGGATGGCCCTGGCGCGTATATCTCGCTGCGGTACCAGCTGTGAACCCACGACAGGTCCGATGCCCCGCCAGTGGCCGAGGCCGACCAGCAGCCCCAGATGATCCTGATCCCCGTGCGGGACCTGTAGACGGGCCGCACCGGCGGCAAGCCCCCCCCGGCAGGCCCCCTGCTCGACGCCCCCGCCCAGGCCTGCCCCTCACCGCTTCCTGCTGCCGCGTCAGCGTCTCGCAGCCGGCCCGGGCTGCTCATCCGTTCGGGTGAGGCGAGGTTGGAGGGGGGCCGGGGGTGGCAGAACGGCGGGCATGACGACTTCCTCCACCAGGCGCCGCCGGGGCCGCCCTGGCAAGCCGGCCTTCGCGCCCGTGCCCGTCCGCCAGGCCGTCGGTCCCGCGGTGCCGTCCGGGCCGCGTCGACCTGCCGCCGGGTGCTGCCGGACCTGGAACAGCGAGCACAGGCTGCCCGGCGGCCAGGTGGTCCGGACGACCTGGCACCAGCCCGCCTGCTCGGCCTGGGCCGTCCGGTGACCACGCACCAGATGCCGGACGGACACTGCGCGCGCCGGCTGCCGTGCCCTCCGGCGCCCGGTCCCCCGGTGGCTTCGGTGAGGACGGCGGCGCCGCTGACGACGGTGATCGTGGCGTTGGCGGTGCCGTCCGGCAGGGGGCGGGTGTCCTCCCGCGGGCCGGGTAGGGCGTTTGTCCTGGCCCCGTCCGGTTTCGGACGGGCGGCTGCCCCGGGGCGGGGTGCTCCCGGGGCAGCCGTGGCGCGGGTGCGGGTGGGGTCAGCCCTGCCCGCCGGTGCTGATGCCGGTCTCGGTGGCGCTGCCCGCGACGCCGCCAGGGCCGACCACGACGGCGCCGGTGAGGAAGGAGGAGCCACAGGGGCCGAACTGCGCGTCGGTGACCTGAAGGGCGCTGCCGTTCGGGCCGACGGCGAACGCGCCGCTGTCGAAGTTGACTGTGGGGATGTTGTCGGTCTCGGCGGCGGAGGCGGTGGTCGCCGCGCCGATGACGAGCGGGAGGCTGAGGACGGAGACGGCCAGGATGCGGTGCGCGGTACGCATGGGTGGAACCCTTCGAGGTGCGAATGGTGAGGGTGGATCGGACGGCCGTGGTGTGGCGGCCCGTCACCATCCACACACGGCCGTGTGCGCATCGCTACCGGGGGGAGGCTGTTCGTACCATCGGTGCACTCGGCCCTCGGCCCGGCTCCGCTCGCCGGGCCCGGCCTGCCGGCCGTGGACCCACCGGCGCCCGTCCCGCCCGCAGGGCCTGACTCCGTCAGGCGAGGTTCTGTTCCAGGGCCGCGAGGTAGCGCTTCATCGCGTGGTCGCGCACACCGGCCGTGGCCGGAGCGAATACGTCGGCGGTCAGGCCCTTGGCGCGGTCGGCGAGCCCGGCGACCAGGCCCATGGAGTCGTGGAGCCGGCCCGAGGAGTCGATGTACTTCAGTGCCTCGACGTGGGTGTAGGCCGGCTCCGGCGGCAGCTGGGGCACGATGTCGTTGTTGTTGACGAACCGGTACAGGCGCCCCTTGAAGCCCTCGTTGCAGGCGGCGGCGAGCAGCCGGTCACAGGTGCGGGGCTGCCCGAACGTGATGATGCCGTCGGCCTGGAGGCGCGGGTCCTCCAGGTACGACCGGGCGCCGGCCAGCATCGCCAGGGCTCCGCCGAGGCTGTGGCCGGTGAACCACACGGTCTGGCCGTTGGTGCGCAGCTGGGCGTGGGCGTCCAGGACGTCCGGGAAGACCGACTCCAGCGCTTCGGCGAAGCCGTAGTGGACGTAGCCGGTGCGGGCGGGGCCGGGCCAGGGCGGCGTGGAGGAGTCGGAGAGCCAGTCGCGGATCTCGGCCGGTTGGGTGCCGCGGAACGCCGTGACGACCATGTGGTCGCTGGCCATGGTGTAGCCCTGGGTGTCCTCCAGCGGGAAGGGCGGAGTGAACCGGGTCCGGTGGTGACGCACCCGGTCGAAGCCCCAGTCGCGGGCCTGCTGTTCGATGGTGGCCTCGTCCTGGTAGGCGAGTTCGGACGCCTTCGCCAGCCAGTAGGCGTGCGGGACGCTGTAGTTCTTCGCCTGGTGGTCGAAGGTGGTGGGCACGGGCACGGCGATCTCTCCTCCGGGACGGCCGGCGGACGGGGGACGCACCGCCGGCACGGACATCAGCCCCGTCGTACCAGAGCGCGGACCGCCGCTCCGGGTGGGCCGCGCCCGGATGTCACCCCGACGGCCGAGCCGGCGCACGGGGGCGGCTACGGGTGGTGGAGGGCGCGGGCGTACGCCAGGTCGGCAGGCCCGTTCCGGCCGATGTGGAGGAAGTGGTTCACCTGCCAGGCCTGCGTGCTGCGCGCTTGCCGGTTGGTCGTGGTCACCCATGGCGGGTAGACGCGGAACGCTCGTTTCCCGCCGGAGCCGTTGCGGGAGACGATGTCGCGCTCGCACAGAACCTCGGACGGGAAGACGAACTGCCCGAAGCCGTTGTCGTCGCGGCAGCTGATGACGAAGAGGTCCACCCCGTCGTCGGTGTCGAAGGGCCGGATCGGTCCCTCTTCGGATCGCAACCACACGGTGACGAACTGGCCCGCCTTCGTCGGGGTGGTTCTGGCCGCGCGGAACCGGACCGAGCGGCCGTCGATCGTGAACCGGCAAGCCGCGTATTCGGTGCTCTCCGGTTCGGCCACCGGGGGCGAACAGGCCAAACCGCTCGGGTCGTACACCAAGGCCTTCGCCGCCAGCAGGTCAGCATGAAGCCCTGCCCACGGCTGATTCGTCACCATTCCGTCATTCTGCCATCGAGGCTGCCACCCCTTGAGGCGCTCTACCAGGGGCTCCTGCCATCGGACCCGATCACGGACAGGCGGGTGGAAGCAGGCGCCGTCGCCGTCCGGTCGGCAGCCGTTCCCGGCCGCGCCGCTCCTGGTCGGGTGGTCGAGCGCGTCGTTCTACGCGGAGCCGTGTCGACCTGCCGGTGGCCGATCCGATGCCGCAGACCGCGGCTTTCGCCTCCGCTCCAAACCAGCTCCCGCAGGCGGAAAGCGGGCCCTGCCCCGGTAGATTGCCATCCTTGATCGAGCGCGGTGCGCACTCCCGTCTCGACGATGGACGGCACGACGGGGAACGCTGACGTGGCTGCCAGAAGCACCGGGCCCATCTGGTCGACCCGCTGGACCGCGAAACCGGACCGGCCCCATGCGCACGCGATGCAGCAGCGGACACCACCGTGTACCCGCCACCGGTACACCACCTCGTCGATGGTGATCAGGCGTGACCCTTTCTTCCTCAGCGTCAACTATGCCTCCTCGTACGGAACATCGGTGATGGGTCGACCACTCGACTCGACCTCGCCACGCCGAGCGTGCCAGAGTCCGAGGACGAAAGGCACCCGACTTCCGGCGAGTCGCGTTGCCCCTCGGGGGCTCGCGTCGGCCGGGCCTGGCACGGATCCGACGGTCAGTGCGCGGCATGTCACCGCGTGACAGCGCCGCTGTCGCTGTCGGGCGACACCGGCGGCGGGCGACCCGCCGGCGGGCGGTCGAAAGCGCGGGCATCCGCGAGTGAGGAGCCACCTCCTGGCGGAAGGCCTGGACCTTCGGGTGAACACCACCGGGTCGACGCCCTGTCAACGCACCCGTTGACGGGAGCGTTGACGCCGCGTCTACCGGGGCCCGGTGGCATGACCGCAGGCCGGTTCCAGGGGGGAACCGCCCGAGAGGAGAGCCCCGAGATGATCACCCGTCGTACGGCCGCCGCCGCCGTCGTCCTGTCCGCCGCGACCGTCGTGTCCGGGATGGCCTTCGGTGCCGGGACCGCCAGTGCGGCCGAGTCGCTCCCGTCCAGCGGCGCCGACTACCGCATCTCCAGCTACGCGGGCGGCGCCCTCCAGTGGGACAGCCGCAACAACGCCTCCAACGTGGTGGTCCGCGACTGGAACGAGTCCTCCGCCCAGCAGGTCTGGACGGTCAGGGACGAGGGCAACGGCACCTGGTCGGTCAAGGTGCCCGGCACCAACAACGCCGTCGACCGGGACCGGGGCAAGAACACCGTCGGAGCCTGGAACTACGTCGGCGCGGACAACCAGAGGTGGTGGCTGGAGAACACCTCGATGGGCAACGGCCGGGCCTGGCTGCTGCACAGCGTCTCGGACAGCAACCTCTGCCTGGCCCGTGGCGCGGACCTGAACGCCAAGGTGGCCGCCTGCAACGCGGGGGACCCGGCGCAGTCCTGGAACCTCGACCGCAACGGCGCCACCACCCCGCCGACCGCCGGCCGCCCGACCATCGACCTCGACTACTCGCAGGCCCCGGACCTCGGGCCGTGGCTGGAGCAGCAGAAGAGGACCGTCGCGGACTACTACCCGACGATCTCCAACCTGATCACCAAGGGAGCCTTCGCCGCCCCCGGCTACTTCAAGATCATCTTTGACCCGAAGCTGACCGACTACCCCGCGTTCACCACGGTGAACCCCAGCAGCGGCGTCAAGGAGGTCCACGTCAACATCGGCTACACCCGCGGCAACCAGGGTGACACCGGCTTCCTGGTGCACGAGGCCGTGCACGTCGCGGTCTGGGACAGCCCGTTCTCCGGCAAGTGGTGGCTGGGCGAGGGCCTGGCGGACTGGGTGCGCGACTACAACTTCCAGCCGGGCACCGGCGCCCAGCACTTCGGCCCGGACTCCAACTACGACAGCGGCTACCAGGCCACCGCCCGGTTCATCGACTACGTCTCGAAGGCCTACCACAAGCCCGACCTGGCACACCTGCTGAACACCACGAACTACAACGAGCAGATCTGGGTCCAGCTCACCGGCAAGAGCGCCCAGCAGCTCTGGAACGAGATGCCCAAGTAACCCGCGCCCCCACACCCCACCCGACGGCCCGGCACCCACGAGGTGCCGGGCCGTCGGGTCGATGCCAGGAGCGCCGCCAAGGGGCGGGTGTGTGCGGTGCGAGACGGCCCGGCGCGCCTGGAAACACCGGAAGGTCACCTTTTCGAGTGAAGATCGAGATTGAGCCCCGAGTTCTGATCGCTCGTCACCGATGATGCGTTCGAGAGCTTGCGGAGAGTGCCGGGCAGGAGCGGTCTGTCGGGAGGCGACATCGCCGCGTCCTCGTGGCGGCCTCGGCGGCCGCGCCCGGCGCGGCCGCGTTCCCGAGTGACAGCACACCCGATGAGGAGATGAAGTGCAGGAGAAGCGACTCAAGTCCTGGGGCAACAACCGCGCGGGTCAGCTCGGCGACGGCACCTGGACGGACATCCGTACGACGGCCACCACCGTGCTGGGGCTGACGAGCGCCGAGGTGGTGAAGATCGCCGCCGGGGGAAGCGGCCCCACCGCAGGTTTCGGGCTGGCCCTGCTGACCGACCGCACGGTGCAGACGTGGGGCGCCAACGGGTCCGGGCAACTCGGCGACGGCTCGGTGTTCAGCCACAACGCGCCCGGCCAGGTCGTCAACCTTTCCGATGCCACCGACGTCGCCGCGGGCGGAATGCACAGCCTGGCACTGCTCGCCGACCGGACCGTGGTCGCCTGGGGGCGCAACAACTACGGCCAGCTCGGCAACGGCACCAACGCCGACAGCAGCGTCCCGGTCCGGGTCGAGGGACTCAACAAGGTGATCGCGATCGCCGCCGGACTCAACCACAGCCTGGCGCTGCGCGAGGACGGCACCGTGTGGGCCTGGGGCTACAACATCAACGGCCAGCTCGGCGACGGCACTTCGGCGAGCCGCAACGTACCGTCGCCGGTGAACAACCTGACCGGTGTGACCCGGATCGCCGCCGGCGCCGACCACAACCTGGCCCTGGTCGGCCCGCCGAGCAGTTCCACCAAGCCCACCAGCGGCAACGCGGTGAAGGCGTGGGGCTACAACGCCACCGGCCAGCTCGGCGACAACACCACCATCAGCCGCTTCACCCCGGTCGACACCCAGGGCAGCTGGCTCGGAGGGGTCTCCGGGATCGCGGCCGGAGCCCACCACAGCCTGGCCGTCACCGACAGCGACAACAAGCTCAAGGCCTGGGGCCGGAACACCTCCGGCCAGATCGGCGACGGCACCACCGACTACCGGATCACCCCCGTCCAGATCCCCGGCCTCACCGGCATCCAACTGATCGCCGGCGGCCGTGAACACACCATCGCCCTGCTCGGCGACAACACCGTCCGCTCCTGGGGCAACAACGGCTCCGGCCAACTCGGCAACGGCACCACCACCGACAGCAGCACCCCCGTCACCTCGCTCACCGCGCTGACCGGCGTCGACAAGATCGCCGCACCCCTCGGCGGCGACTTCAGCCTGGCCAACTGAACCCGGCGCGCGGCCTCGGCTCCCCGCCGAGGCCGCGCACGGCAGCACGCTCCGGCTGACACACGTGTGGGCGGGGCGGGACCGGATCGGCCCGTTCTCCTCCGCTGCGTACCGCGCCCCGGAACCGCTCGTGCCGGGGCGCGGCGGCGTGTCCACCCAGGCATGTTCGCCCGCCCGCGTTCACCCTGGCGCCTTCACGCGGGCAGGGTCCACCCGAGCTCCGCGCCGCCTCCATGGACGACGCACACCCTGTTCGTCAACACGCTGCTGATCGATCGTCAATCCAGTCCTGGTGTCCTGACCGCGTTCCGCAGTCGCATCCGCACGCGGTCCACCGACAACAGGAGATCCCCGTGTCCCACCCGTCCGCCCGGACCCTCCGCCCCCGCCCGAGCACCGGCACCCGCCGCCGCACCCGGCTGGCAGGCCTGGCGCTCGCCGTCTCCGCGATATCCGCGAGCAGCATCACGCTGCTCGCCGCGCCGGCGAACGCCGCCGTGGTCGAGCAGATGATCACGATCCAGGACCACCAGAACCACAACTCGCTGGCCAGCTCCGACGGCGAGGGTTCCCGGATCGTCGCCCGCAACTACCAGAACGCCTCCACCTCGTTCTGGATCTCCAACAAGCCCGGCGACCGGGTCGACTTCGCCCGCAACGTCAACGGCACCGAGCGCGTGCTGGAGATGGACACCAACGACGGCCGGTCCACCCAGTTCATCCACTGGTGGGCGGGCGCCAACCAGCAGTGGACCCTGGAGCCCGTCGCCGGCGGCGGAACCTACCTCCACAACGCCCGCGACAACCGCTGTCTGACCTACCACGGCCTCGACCGGGAGGTCACCGTCGAGAACTGCGACGGCAGCATGTCCCAGCGGTTCGACCTGATCGGGTCGGGCACCGGCCCGGGCCCGGGCCCGGGTACCTCCGTCGAGCAGCGCTTCCTCGACCGGCTCAACACCGTGCGCGCCCAGAACGGCAAGCCGGCGGTGCGCCTCAACCAGACGCTCTCCCAGGCCGCCAAGTGCAACGCCGACCAGATGGACCAGCGCCGCGTCTCCGGCCACTTCTGCGACTCGAACGGCATCGCGCGCAACCTCGGCTACACCGGGAGGGGATTCGGCGAGATCGCCTTCTACGGCCCCACCGACATCGACGCCGCCGTCGACGGCTGGATCAGGTCGCCCCTTCACCTGGGGATCATGCTCGGCGACTACAACGAGGTCGGCCTGGCCCGCACCGGCAACGCCTCCTGGAACGCGGACTTCAGCACCCGCTGACCCCCGCCGCGACCGCTCCGCCGCGACCGTTCCGACCGGGGCCGCTCCACCCGGCGGAGCGGCCCCGGTCGGAGCCTCCGCCAGCGACGGCACTTCCGGGAGGCCGGCCGGCACACCGAGGTGTGCGACCAGACCGCGCGCGGACCGCGGCATCGCGACAGAGCGCTCCAGTGGATCGGAACGGTGGTCGGCTCTGCCGGGGGTCGTTGCCAACAGGTCGATCCGACGGGTCGGACAGCCTTCGCCCGCACCGCCTCCGCAGGCATCGTCGCCGGCGCGGGTGCCGCCGACGCCTCGGTGAAGCCAGGCGGGGCCGCGCTGCCGCACCCGGTTTCCGACCTCTGTTGCTGCCCTCGCAGACCTCCGAGAGGCGGAGGCCGGAAACCGGGATGACCCGGACGGGGAGTGCTGTGAGACTGGGCGGCGTGACGCGACCTGAGCTTTCTGAGCTGGAGTACTTGAGGGAGATCGAGCGGCTTGCCCGTGCGGTGACGGGCGTCGCGTCGGCGGAGGGGTGGCTGTCGTACGGCCCCGAGGCGGAAGACGCGACGCGCCTGCAACGGGCGGTGAACGCGCTGGCCCGGGAGATCCGGCACTACCACTTCCCGGGGGACGGCTGCCTCGGCGAGGAGGCGGACCGGTCCGAGGTGAAGCTGGCCGGGGTGGCGATCCTGCGGCCCGGGGCGATGCCGGAGAGCATGGGGGAGAGCTACGAGGAGGTGTGCTCGCGCCTCGGGGTCGAGGCCAGGCCCGAAGGATGGGCCCTGTGGAACACCTGGGGTGACGGGGACCTCCAGGTGACGATGCTGGTTTCGGCGGTCGACACCACGGAGGGCCTGCTCGCGAACTGGTCGCGGGGCAGGGAGCTGTACCCGGTGATGCCGATGCCCTCGCAGATCGCGCTGATTCACCGCGGTTGGGCCGCGCACATGGTCTTCTCCCCCTTCGGGGTCAGGAAGTTGGGGCTCGGCGGGCAGCCGTGACACCACATGCCGGCGCCGGCCAGCCCGTGGAGGGCATGGCCGGCGCCGGTGGACCGGAATTGAGCGAATTCACGTCACAGAAAATTCGACGGCGATCAAAGCACTGCGGGGACTTGCGGTGATGCGGCCGGGCGAATTTCCGTTCGGGTCCCGCTCCGCCGGTTCGTCAGAGGATTTGGATGGAGTTGACCTTCGGCGGGCGGTTCGGGTATGTGATGTCGGTCCAGCGGTTGACCCTCACCGAGTCGCCGTTGGCGTCGGAGTAGACCAGGTCGTTGTTCCCCGTGGAGATCCGGTCGATCCACCACCCGCCGAAGCCGATCGTCCCCCCGTTCGCGTAGCAGTCGACGCTGTCACGGCCGTCGAGGTGCGACCAGATCTTCAGGAAGTCATTGCGGCTCCCGTCGCACTGGACGTGGTCGATGGCGAAGGCGTTGCCGGACGGCACGGCCACGGTGAGCGTGGCCGCCGCGGCGAAGGCCATCGCCATCGAGCTCACGACCTTCTTCGCTTTCGAGATCATGGATTCTCCTCAGTCGGATAAAATGTCGAATCGGAGTCCGCTTCGCAACGAGTTTCGGTTGCGTCGTGCTCGATCAGTATCCAGACCGCCTTTGTGAGGGTCAATCGAACGAACCTCGACCTTACGTGTTCTCGGTCATTTCCATCCGGACTTTCGGCGAGGCGTGGGGTGTGTGGTTCTGGTGTGTCGCGAGTGGTTCCGGGGCCGGGCGGATGGGCCGTCGACCGAGATCGCCTACCGGCTGCTCTGACGTGGGGTGATGGTCCGACCGCCGACCGCGCGCGACAGGTGTTGGGGGCACCTGGCTGGGAGAGGGGGGTGGGGCTGGCGAGTTCGCGCATGACGTGTCGGGTGTTGCCGGGTGTTGCCGGTACCGCGTCACCGGGCAGGTCAACCAGACCACCAAGGACTACTCGCCCCTCAAGCACCGCAAAGAGGGTGAGTACCGCGACGTCCCGCTGCCCGCCCGAGTGAAGCAGACGATCGAGTGGTACGCGGACAAGTACGGAACCGTGGACGGCTACCCCCTCCGTCACCCCCGGGACGTCCGCAAGCCGTTCCCGTACTACTACATCCAGAACCAGTGGCAGCGGATGAAGCAGGCCGGGCTGGTTCACATCCCCGATGACATGACGATGTACGGCCACCGCCACTTCTTCGCCTCGAACTGCCTCACCCACAGCATCCCGATCACCGACGTCGCCGAGTGGATGGGCCACAAGAGCATCGACGTCACCTTCAAGGTCTACCGCCACCTCATGCCCGGCTCCATCGGCCGCGCTGCCCAGGTCCTCGACCTCGGACTCGCTGCCTGACCAAACGGGGTGGGCCTGCCGCAGTCGGGCAGGCCCACCCTGCGTCCCGGCGGCAGCGGCGTCAAGCGGCCGACATGCGCTGCTGCTTCACCCACGCATGAATGTCGGACACCTTGAACTGCAGCTTCGCGTTCTTCCCGCTCCCGAACCTGTACGGCGCGAGACCCACGCGGGGAGCCTCCCGATACACCCACGGGACCGACATTTTCAGATACTCCGCAGTCTCCCTTACGCTCATGAACTGTCGAGCCATGGGACCTCCTCTGCAACGGTTACCAATCACCGGAGAGGTTCACACCCGAATAGCAGTTTGGCCGAGCCGAGATCATCTGCTAAACGCTGACTCGGCCATCCTTGGAAGCCGTTGCTGTTCCGATTTCGGCGTACATGAGTTCAGTTGTAGCGGCTCGAACAGGTGATCCTTCGTCCCTGCAAACCCATGACATGCGGGTTCGACCGGGAGGGCGAAACCCACAATTCAGTGATTGGGAGCGACTGCCTGGCCTGGTGGGTCTGTGAGGAGTCGAAAGTATGGGCGCCCGCCACGTGGCCGGTTCGGCGTGACCCAAACGAGCGACAGAGCAGCGTACGGGCTCTGAGGGCTCGTCGAACAGGGCACCTTGCCGGAATCCCCACTCCCAACTCCAAGGACGCCTCCATGCGTTTTCGTACTTCCCTCGCCGTTGTCCTGGGCGCGCTCACGCCCGCCGTCAGCCTGCCGACCTCGGCTCACGCCGCGACCGGCCAGTTCGTGTTCACGTACGACCGCGACGACAAGACCCTCGAAGGCTACCTGCGCGACCCGAGGGCGCGTTATTGCATCACCCTGGAACAGGTCGCCAAACCGGACACGACGCCCGCACACTCCCCCCGCAACCGGACCAACTCGATCGCGACGGTGTACACCGACGTCGACTGCGAGGGCGAGTCCTTCGCCCTGAAGTCGGGCGGCGGATGCGGCGGCGAAAATGTGAAGTTCCGCTCCGTCGTCTTCAACCAGTAGGCGGCGCCTGACCGCGTGTGCTCGCAGCACGGTCCACCACACGCCAATTCTTATCGAAGGGGTAGCGCGGGCCGGACGGGAGTCTCGATCGGGTGAGTGTGGCGACAACCGTGCATGAGAGCAGGGCCTCTTGGTAGCTCGAATGGTGTCCAAACCAACGAGCCCTCCAGGAGGCCCTGTTGTCGCACTCGTACAGCCCCACGACAGACGGCATCCCCGACCTCCACCGAAGCGACGACCCGACACGTCACCACTTCCGCAGGACCGCCAACCCTATGCCTGACCAGCAAAAACGAAGCCCTCAAGCCAGGAAGGACAACAGCCACTTACCTTGTCGTTTTACCTTCGGTGATCGACTCGAGGTTGTTCGAGCTGGTCACCCACATGGGGATCTGCCGGACAAGGCGACGACCTCCGTCTCACGCTGTGTGATGTCGAGTCGCACAACAGAGTCGGAGGTCGTCGGTGTCGATTGTGGTCCCTGAAGCCTTTCGCCAGCAGGCAATCGCGGAACTGTCCTCCTTTCGAATGGACTTGTACGCCGCGATGCCCCGCCGCGCGGACGCACTGTTCGAGTTGGCCGACGCCTTGCTGTGCGCCGACGGTCCGGTCCGCGCCCTGGTCGAGCTGGCCCTGGCGCCCGAGCACCGGCGCTCGCATGCCTCCCTGTACGCCGCCTTGAACCGGGGAGACCTTGACGCTGACCGCCTGCGGTGCGCGATCGCGGCCCGAAGCGTGCCGCGTGGCCCGGGCGGGCGGATCGTGCTCGCCGTCGACGTGTCCGCCTGGCTGCGGCCGGACGCCAATACCAGCGACGGCCGTTCCTTCTGCCACACCTACGGCCGGCGCGAGAACACGCACGAGATGGTGCCCGGCTGGCCCTACTCCTTCGTCGCCGCCTTGGAGTCGGGCTCGACCTCGTGGACGGCCCTGCTGGACGCCACACGTCTGGAACCCGGCGCGGACACGGCGGCCGTCACCGCCGCCCAACTGCGTGAGGTCCTGCGCGGCATCTTCAACGCCGGGCACTGGAAGATCGGCGACCCGCCGGTGCTGGTCGTGGCGGACGCCGGCTACGACGGCCCGCGCCTGGCCCACCTCCTGCGGGACCTGCCCGTCCAGATCGTGGTGCGGATGCGCTCCGACAGGGTCTTCTTCAACCCCGTGCCCGACGACTACCGGGTGGGTCCCAAGGGCGGCCAACCCCGCAGTCACGGAGTCCGGTTCGCTCTGGCCGATCCTACGACCTGGCGCGATCCCGACAGCGACACCGAGCACACCACCCGCCGTTACGGCACCGCCCGCATCCGGGCCTGGCACCGCCTGCATCCACGCATCTGGCGACGCTCCGCCTGGAGCGACCACCAAGGCCAACTCCCCATCGTCGAAGGCACCCTGATCCGCCTCGACGTCGACCACCTGCCCTCCGGCGGCACCCCGAAACCGGTCTGGCTGTGGTACTCCCACCCCACACCCTCCGCCGACGACACCGACATCGCTTGGCACGCGTTCCTACGGCGCTTCGACCTGGAACACACCTTCCGCTTCCTGAAGCAGGACCTCGGCTGGACCCGCCCGAAGCTGCGCGAGCCCTCAGCGGCCGACCGCTGGACCGCCCTGGTCCTGGCCGTCCACACCCAACTCCGCCTCGCCAGGCCACTGTCCGCCGACCTCCGGCGGCCCTGGGAGAGACCGCAGCCCGTCGAACGCCTCAGCCCCGCTCGGGTCCGACGCGGGTTCCGCAACATCCACACGCGCCTGCCCTGCCCAGCTGCCGTTGCGAGACCTTCCCGCCCCGGTGCCGGGCGCCCACCCGGCCGGCCCAACCGCCGTCGAGCCCCCATCTATGACGTCGGACTCGCCCTGGTCAGCAACCAATAGCGAACAGACAGGCGAGAACCCGAACGCCGGAGAAGATGATCAATGGAGGTAAAATGACAAGCTTACTCTCTGAAGCCGCCTTCCCGGCACTCATCGCCCGGCCGATTCCGCGAAAGCAACCTCTTGACCCCCAATCAAGGGGTTCAATTATTGTCGGCAGCCGAGGCCTCAGGGATTCGGCTTTTTTCTCACTCAACTACCATGGGACACAAGCGAGTTGATCCTTTTCGACAGAATCGAGGGGGGAGAGGGCTGACGATTGCTCAGTGTTCACTTCGTGCAGAATTGTCCGTTTCTGGCCACGGGCGCCCGTAGGCGATCATCAGGTGTGGTCCCAAAATGGTCCCAAGGCCGAGCGCCCCACCAGGGATAACCACAAGGCACTTACACGAGATCGCTTACACGCCCTATTCCTCCGTCGATCTTGCGGATGACAGCGCGGAAAATCAGGCTTGCGGGTGGGTGGGCCGATCGCTGTGCTCGGTGGCTCGGGCGTCTTCGGTCGCTTCCCAGCTGGCGAGGAGGCTGAGGGTGTCGTGGTCGGGGCTTCCGGGTGCAGCGCTGTAGGCGGTCAGGGTCAGGCCGGGTTGTGCGGGCAGTTCCATGGCGTCGAAGTCGAGGGTGATGTCGCCGACGGCGGGATGGCGGAAGGACTTACGGCCGGTGTGGTGCAGGCGCACGTTGTGCTTGGCCCAGGCTGTACGGAACTCCTCGCTGCGGGTGACGAGTTCGCCGATGAGTCCGGTGAGGTCACTGTCGTGCGGGGTGCGTCCGGCCTCGGTGCGCAGGAGCGAGACGGTGGTGTCCAGGGATTCCTCCCAGTGGGGGAAGAAATCGTGGCCGTGCGGGTCCAGGAACTGGAAGCGGGCAATGTTGACCGGTTCCTTGGTGGAGCCGGCGTAGAGGGGGGAGTACAGGGCGCGGCCCAGGCGGTTGGTGGCGAGGATGTCGAGGCGGCCGTTGCGGATGAAGGCCGGGGAGTCGGTCATCGAGTGCAGGACGCGTAGGACGCTGTCGGGGATCGGCCCGCGGCTGCGCTTGGTGCGGCGTGGGGGCCGGTGGGCGACGGCGCGGGCCAGGTCGTACAGGTGGGCGCGTTCGGCGTCGTCGAGCTGGAGGGCTCCGGCGATGGCGTCGAGGACTTCCTCGGAGGCTCCGGCGAGGTGGCCGCGTTCCAGGCGGACGTAGTAGTCGATGCTGACGCCGGCGAGCAGGGCGACTTCCTCGCGGCGCAGGCCGGGCACGCGTCGGTTGCCCCCGTAGGCGGGCAGGCCGGCCTGCTGCGGGGTGATCTTGGCGCGGCGGGTGGCCAGGAACTCGCGGATGTCGCTCTCGGTGCTCACGCTTCCAGGCTAGGCGGGGAATCACGCAGGTGGGGGGTCCTGTCAGTGCCTGTCACCCCAGACCCTCCCTCACCTCTTTGATCTGCGGTTTCGTGGATATCGACAGCAGTTGCGGCGTGCAGCACCGATCCGTTGCGCGGCACGGAAGCCGCCCGGAGGACCGGCTCTACAGCAGACCGACCCGCCCCCATTTATCTAGTTTTGATCTAAGAGGAAGTTCCATGCCGAAGCAGTCCGCCCCCCAGGAGCTCGCCCAGATCGCGCCCAAGCTGGTCGAGGTCACCAACGAGGTCCTGTTCGCCGACGTCTGGGAGCGCCCCGAGCTGTCGCCGCGCGACCGCAGCCTGGTCACCGTGAGCGTGCTGGCGGCGCTCTACCGCTCCGAGCAGCTCGGCTACCACTTGGGCGTGGCCTTGGACAACGGCCTGAGCGTGGAGGAGCTGTCCGAGGCAATCACCCACCTGGCCTTCTACGCGGGCTGGCCCAACGGCATGACCGCCGTCAACCAGCTGAAGAAGATCGCCGACGAGCGCAGCAGCGGCTGAATCCCCTCTTCCCGTCGTCATCCGAACGGAGCATCCCCTCATGAGCAAGGTCTTCCTGATCACCGGTGCCGGTCGCGGTCTGGGCGCGGACATCGCCCGCCAGGCCCTCGCGGCCGACCACCAGGTCGTGGCCACCGGCCGCCGCCCCGAGCGTGTCCTGGAGGCACTCGGCGGCGAGCAGGACAACCTGCTGGCCACCGCCCTGGACATCACCGACCCGACTGCCGCGCAGCGAGCCGTCCGGGCCGCCGTCGAACGCTTCGGCCGGATCGACGTGCTGGTCAACAACGCCGCCAACTTCTACGCGGGCTACTTCGAGGAGATCTCCGACGCGCAGATGCGCCAACAGGTCGAGACGAACCTGTTCGGACCGATGAACGTCACCCGCGCGGTGCTGCCGGTCATGCGCGCCCAGCGCGACGGGCACGTCATCACGATCTCCTCCCTCGCGGGCCTGACCGGCCTGGAGTTCTGCGTCGCCTACGCCGCCGCGAGATCGTCGCCACCGTCGTACAGCTCTCGTCCGAACAGCGCGGTCTCCATGGCGCTCCCCGCCCCTTCACTCGCACGCGATCCGGATGGACCCACCGGAGGAACCGAAGGGGCGTCAGGCAGTTGGGGTTGCCCCTTCAGCCCCAGTGAAGTGTCTCGGCCACTCGGGCTCCACCGGATGCATCCAGCGTCAAACCCCTCGAACGAGTGAGTTCTTCCCGATCATGAGTGTCATGGCCCGCACCGGCCGCCGAGGCTCCCCAGTCGGCGCCGTCGTCAATGCTAAGGGCCCGGTGATCACCGTCGACGGGCCGACCCGGCTCGTCGACGCTGACGTGGAGGGCGAGGACATCCGGGCCGTGACCGCGCTCGTGCTCGCCGGCCTCGCCGCCCGGGTGGCATCCGCGACCGGAATCACGCTTCAACCCGAACCGACGCGCGTCGGCCGATGGACCATCAGCCCCTGACGGCGTCGCGATCGGAGCCGCCCTGTGAGCCCGGCCTCCCTGCCGTACCCGCACGACCTCGGCTGGGACGACCTGCCCGCCGCGGGCCAGGCCTCCCGCGTCGCCTTCGGCGACCTCACCCACGACAACTGGGCGCCGCTCGTCGACCGCCGACCCGGCGTCCACCGCAGATCCGCACCCAGCGCGCCGACGACTGGTACGTCCTCTACCACACCGCGGTCCACTCCGTCGCCGCCGAGGCCGGAACCTCCCCTCGTCCTGCGCGGCCCTCAAGCTTCGCGGCACGAAAGATCCGACGCACCGTCAGAAAGGTCAGCAAAAAGTCAGCATCGATCCGACCAGGCCCTGCCACAGGCAGTCACACCTGAGATTCGCCAAGCCCTGAATGCCGGTCCGTCGGGCCACCCCGCCGAGCGGCCGGCCTCAGCTCGCGAGGAGCCCGGGTCACTCCGGACGCGTCCACCGCCAGGAAGGCTCCGCAGACCACAGCGAGGGGAATCGCCTCAGGTCAGCGCGCCCGACCGCGCGATTTCAGCGGGACGTTGGGCAGCTCTGGAGCGGGCAGCCGGGCGCCGTCGTAGCAGAGCGCTTCGCCGAACCGTGAGCCCTTCTCCCAGTCGTTTCGTGCCTGTACGATCTCCTCACCGGATCGGCCGATGAAGTTCCACGACAAGGCGATCCTGCGCCTGGCCGGCGGGGAAGTGCACGTGAGCACCATGCGCGAACGCACCGTCCCCAACCCTGGAAAGCAGTTCCCGGCGGCGATCGTCGGCGGCACCGGCGCCTACCGGACCATCGCCGGCGACGGCACCCCGGAGTACACCACTGCCGACGACCCCACCATCATCCTGAACTACAGCGTTCGATAGGGCGCCGGGAGTTGAACCGCGAGCCGAGCTCGTTGCGTGAGCTCGCAGGTCACCGGACCTGTTGATCTGCTGACGGGCCGTCGCCCCTCCCGGCCGCCATCGCGCGCAGGGCGTCGACGGCGAGGCGGGCGGTGGTGCCGATGGCGGCGTCGGCGGCGGGGAGGGTGATGGTGGTGGCGGCGGCGCGGGTGAAGACGGCGAGGGCGTAGCGGCCGCCGTCGGGGTATTCGACGACGCCGACCTCGTGGCGCAGCGTCGGGAGGGTGCCGGTCTTTCCGTGGACGCGGACGTCGTCGTAGGGGAAGCCGGAGGCGAGGCGGTGCGGCCAGACCTGGAGGCCGAGCAGGCGGCGGAGGGCGGCGCCGTGTTCGCCGGGGCAGGCGTCGCCGTGCCAGAGGGCGGCGAGCAGGGTGGTCATGTCGCGGGCGGTGCTGCGGTTGGTGAAGGCCGGGTCGAGGACTCTGAGGCGGGCGACGACGGCGGGGTCGACCGGGGAGTCGCGGCCGGTGTCCTCGGCGAGGGCGGCGATGAGGTCGCGGAGCTTGTGGACGGCGACGGTGCGGGTCAGGCCGAGGTCGGCCATGGTGCGGTTGACGGTGTCGAGGCCGATCTCGTCCCAGAGGACGTCCGCGGCGGCGTTGTCGCTGACGGCGACGGTCAGGTAGGCGAGGTCGCGCAGGGAGAGCCGGGCGGCGTCGAGCATGGCGGCCAGGCCGGTGCCCCCGGAGGTTCGGCCGGCGGCGGGGACGTCCACCTGGCGGGTCAGGTCGATCCGTCCGGCGGCGGCCTCGCGGAAGAGCGTGACCAGGAGGCAGAGCTTGTGAACGCTGGCGGTGCTGACCGGGGTGTCGGCGTCGAGGGCGATCTCGGTGCCGGTGTCGAGGTCGCGGGCGTGCAGCCGGCCGCTGACGCCGGCGTCGGCGAAGGCGGCGGCGATGCGGGCGCGTGCGGTGCGGGTGCCGGCGGGGCGGTAGCCGGATGCGCGGTTGCCGTGGGCGCGGTCGCTGGTCACAGCGGGAACTCCATTGCGGGCCGGGGGAAGAGCGGGGGGTTGGGCGGCTGGGGCAGGAGGCCGCCGTGTTCGGTCAGCGCCTCGTGGGCGGCCTCGGCGAACAGCCGGACGGCGGGGCCGCCGCTCCCGGTCGGCCAGGCCGTGGAGGTGCGCCAGGCCAGCGGGGTGCCGGTCAGCGGACGCCAGACTGTACCCGGTGGCGGCGCGGTGCGTGGCACCAGGGCGACGGCGCTGCCGGTGAGCACGAGTGCGCCCGCGACGTCCGGGCCGGGCGGGTCGACGACGGCCTCGGGAGTGCAGCCGTGCCGGGTCAGGGTGGTGAGCATCTCGTCGTACAGCGCGGGGGCGGTGGCGCGGGGGAAGAACACCAGGCGCCGGCCGGTCAGTTCGGCCACTGCCAGCTCCGGGCGGTCGGCGTCCGGGCTCCCGGCGGCGAGCAGGACGCCGAGCGGCTGGTGCAGGACCGGCCCGAACGCCAGCCCGGCGGCCGGGCACGGGTGGCGGACGACGGCGACGTCGACCGTGTGCTGGGCGAGTTCGCGCGCCATGACCGCGACCGGCAGTTCCCGCAGTTCGAGCCGGGTGCCGGGGGAGGCGCTCTCGAAGCCGGTGAGCAGCGCGGCCAGGACGGCCGGCCCCAGCTCGGGCGGCACGGCCGCGCGCAGGGTGCCCGCCCGGCCGGTGCGCAGGTCGGCGGCGGTGGCGAGGAGGCGGGCGGTGCTCTCCAGCACCTCCTTCGCCTCCGCGAGCAGCAGCAGGCCCGCCGGGGTGAGCTCGACTCCGCGCGGGCCGCGGTCGAACAGGGTCACGCCGAGCTCGCGCTCCAGGCGTTTGATCCGCTGGGAGAGCGAGGGCTGGGCGATCCGCAGGCGCTCGGCGGCGCGGCCGAAGTGCCGGTCCTCGGCGACAGCGCGGAAGTGGCGTAGGTGCCCCAACAGGTCCATGGCCAGCAATCATAGGCATTCTCATATCGATCTCTTCACCATAGTGGTCTTGGACTGATGGCCAGGCGGCCTGTTTAGCTGAGGGTGACGACACGAACCACCTGGGAGACCACCGATGACGCCTGCCCTTCGCCGCCCCCGTACCGCGCTGCCCGCCGTGGCCCTGCTCGCGGCCACTCTGCTGAGCGGGTGCGGCTCTGCGGGACTCAGTAGCCATGCAGCTGCCGGCACATCCGCCCCGGCATCCAGCGCGACGCCTTCGACGGATACGACGAGCGCTTCCTTCAAGGGACTTGAGCAGCAGTTCGGCGCCCGCCTCGGCGTGTACGCGGTGGACACCGGCAGTGGCCGGGAGATCGCCTACCGGGCCGACGAGCGGTTCGCGTTCGCGTCCACGATCAAGTCGCTCGCCGCCGGCGCCCTGCTGCGCAAGGCCTCCGACGAGGAACTGGAGAAGGTGGTCGCGTACCGCCAGGAGGACGTGTTGGCGTGGGCGCCGATCACCTCGCAGCACGTCGCCACCGGCATGAAGGTGCGTGATCTGGCCGCCGCCGCGATCCAGTACAGCGACAACACCGCCGCCAACCTCGTCATGGCCGAGCTCGGCGGCCCGGCGGCCGTCCAGCAGTCGCTGCGCGACCTCGGGGACCCGACCACCAGCGTCGACCGCACCGAGCCGACGCTCAACGAGGCGACCCCGGGCGACACCCGCGACACCAGTGCCCCCCGCGTCTTCGCCGCCGACCTGCGCCGCTACGCCCTCGGCGACGTCCTCGCGGAGGACCGGCGCCGACTGCTGACCGACTGGCTCATCGGCAACACCACCGGCGCCCCCTACGTCCGCGCGGGCGTGCCCACCGACTGGAAGGTCGGCGACAAGACCGGTAACGGCGGCTACGGCACCCGCAACGACGTCGCCGTCGCATGGCCCCCCGGCGGCCGGAGCCCGGTCGTGATCGTCGTCATGTCCGACCGCGGCAAGGCCGACGCCACCTCCGACGACGCGCTGATCGCCCAGGCGACGAAGACCGTCGTCGGCGCCCTCGGCTGAACACCCCCGACCGCCAAGAGCTCCGACAGCCAAGAGCCCCGACCGCCAATACCCCCGACCGCCAAGAGCCCCGACCACCAGGAGCCCCGACCGCCGTGATCCACCCCACCCGCCGGACCGCCACGGACGCCGACTTCACCAGACGCCGCTTCGCCCAGCTCGCCGCCCTGGGCATCGCCGCCGGAGCCGTGCCGATCGCCGCCTCGGCCCCGGCCGCCGCGTCGGCCCCGGCCGCCGCGTCGGCCCCGGCCTCCACCTCCGCGGGTACGCCGTCCGCCTCCCGCCCGCACTACGACCGCGCCCGCCGCCTCGCCGGCGACGACCCCGTGCTGCGCGCCCTGGTGACGGCGCTGACCCCCGGCTCCGACCTTCCCCAACTGCCCGCGCCGGCGCCCGTCAAGCTGTTCGACAACCTCGTGCTCCTGAGCGCGGGCTGGGTCTCCGCGATGGCGGTGCTGACGGACGACGGCATCGTGCTGATCGACGCACTCACCTCCCCGGCCGACGCCGACGCCGTCATCGTCCCCGGGCTGCGCGCGGTCGGAGCCGATCCGGCGGCGATCAAGCACGTCGTCCTCACCCACGGCCACTCGGACCACTTCGGTGGCGCGCAGACCCTCGCCGACCGCTACGGCGCCCGCGTGCACATGTCCCCGGCCGACTGGGACCTCCTCGCCCGCACCCGCCCGGCCGACGCCCCCGCCCGGGACCTCGACATCGCGGACGGCGAGCAGCTCACGCTCGGCGGCACGACGATCGAGCTGCACCACACCCCGGGCCACACCCCCGGCACCGTCTCCCCGGTCATCCCCGTCCGGGCCGGCCGCCGGCACCACAGCGCGATGCTGTGGGGCGGCCTCAACCCGCCCTCGACGGCGGAGGAGCTGCGCACCTTCCTCGCGTCCGCCCACGCCTTCCGGGCCGTCATGCGCCGGGCGAACGTGGAGGTCGAGCTCTCCAACCACCCGAACGACCACGGCCTCGAACGCGCCGAACAACTGCGCCGCCAGCCGCCCGGCGCCGCGAACCCCTTCCTCCTCGGCGGCCCCCGGACGCAGCGGTACATGGCGGTCATGGACGCGATGCTGCGCGGCCGGATCGCCGACGCCGAGGCGCCGACGGCCCGGGCCGTCGCGGCACCGCACACCTGCTGCTGACCGTCCGGATCATGCCCGGCCAGGGGCAGTACCGGTGAGTTCGACCTTCCTGGCGTGGAGCCGGGGGGATCGCCGGTGAGCGGCTGGTCCGGGCGGGGCTCACGGAGTGCGGGCGGGGTGTGGTGGCAGGGGGAGTCGGAGGAGGAAGCGGGCGCCGGTGGGGGAGTCGGCGAGGGTGAGGGTGCCGTGGTGGCGGGTTGCCAGGTCGCGGGCGATGGCGAGGCCGAGTCCGGCGCCGCCGGTGTCGCGGGTGCGGGCCTCGTCGAGGCGGGTGAAGGGGGCGAAGACGCGCTCGCGGTCGGGGGCGGGGATGCCGGGGCCGTCGTCCAGGACTTCGAGGACGGCCCACTGGCCGTCGGGGCCGTGGTCCTCGGTGAGGGTGACGGTGACGCGGTCGGCGGCGTGGCGCAGCGCGTTCTCCAGCAGGTTGCGGAGCAGGCGGTGGAGTTGGGCGGCGTTGCCGGGGACTTCCAGCGGGCGGTCGGCGTGGACGGTGATCCGGC
This sequence comes from Kitasatospora sp. NPDC091276, assembly GCF_040684355.1. NCBI lineage: Bacteria > Bacillati > Actinomycetota > Actinomycetes > Kitasatosporales > Streptomycetaceae > Kitasatospora > Kitasatospora sp. NPDC091276. Next base: position 116,716 of record NZ_JBFBFU010000026.1, read on the forward strand.
TGGTGCCCTGCGGGAGTTCGGCGGCGACGTCGCGGGCGAGGTCGGTGAGTTCGACCCGGGTGTGGTGGGCCGGTGCGGCGGCGACGGGTGGGCGGGCGAGCAGGAGCAGGTCGTCGGCGAGGTGCTGGAGGCGGACGGTGTCGGCGCGTGCGGCGCGGACGACGGTGGGCCAGTCGGTGCGGTCGGGGTGGGTGAGGGCGACCTCCAGGGAGGTGCGCAGTCCGGCGAGGGGGCTGCGCAGTTCGTGGGAGGCGTCGGCGACGAAGCGGCGCTGGGCGGTGACGGCGTGGTCGAGCTTCTCGAGGGTCTGGTTGGTGGTGGTGGCGAGGTGGGCGATCTCGTCGGCGGTGGGCGGGACGGGGACGCGCCGGTCGAGGTGCTGGGCGGTGATGGAGGCCATCTGGGCGCGGATCGCCTCGACCCGGCGCATCGCCTGGGCGGTGACCGCCCAGGCGATGGCGGCCACCAGCAGGACGGCGAAGGGCCCGGCGACCAGCAGCAGCCGTTGGACGGATTCCTGGACGCGTTCGGCGTCCCAGGGCGGTACGAGCAGGTAGGCGGTGACGGTGCGCTCGCCCCGGTCGGGTTCGCCGAAGCCGGACCGCAGGGAGTAGCCGTCGATGCCGCCGGCGCTCTGTCCGTACAGGGGGAGGGTGTGGTGGGCCAGACGGCTCGCGGTGCCGGCGGCCGGGGCGCCGAGCGTGAGGGTGCGGGAGACCTGCTCGCCTTCGGGCAGCGGCGTGAGCTGGGCGGCGACCTGGGCACGGAAGGGTTCGAGGTCGGGGCTGACCTCCAGGAGCCGGCCGGAGTCCAGGACGAGGGCGTAGGCGCGGTCGCCGCCGAGCAGCCCGCTCGCCGGGACGTGGCCGGTGCGCATGTCCGCGACCGCCACGTCGAGGCGGGCCTGCGCGGCGGCCTTCGCGTCGTCCGACTGGGAGTCGTAGAGGCTGTGGCTGAGCCAGAACGCGCCCGCGGTGAAGGCGGCGGCAGCGGCCAGGCCGGCCGCCGCCGCGGAACGGGCCCGCAGCGAGCGCAGTGAGCGCAGCAGCCGCGGCGGCCTAGCCACGGGAGTCCAGCCGGTAGCCGGTACCGCGCACGGTGACGATGCAGTTCCGGTCGAACGGGACGTCGATCTTGCGGCGCAGCGCGCTGACGTACACCTCGACGATGTTCGGGTCGCCCTCGTAGCCGCTCTCCCAGACCTGGTCGAGGATGGTGGTCTTGGCGACGACCTCGCCGGGGCGTTCGGCCAGGCACTCCAGGACGGCGTACTCGCGGGGCGTGAGCGCGACCGGGGTGCCCGCGCGGCGGCAGGAGCGGTCGGCGGGGTCGAGGACCAGGTCGCCGACGGTCAGCTCGGGCGGGCGTTCGGCGCCGCCGCGGCGGACCAGGGCGCGTAGCCGGGCGACCAGGACCGGGTAGGAGAAGGGCTTGGCGAGGTAGTCGTCGGCGCCGGTGTCCAGGGCCTCGATCTCGTCGTACTCGCCGTCCTTGGCGGTGAGCATCAGGATGGGAGTGGTGACGCCTTCCTGGCGCAGCTGGGCGCAGACCCGGTAGCCGTTGAGGCCGGGGAGCATGACGTCCAGCACGATCGCCCGGTAGTCGCCGGTGCGCGCGTACCAGAGGCCGGAGCGGCCGTCGTGGACGACGTCCACGGTGTAGCCCTCCGCTTCCAACCCGTCCCGGAGGGCATCGGCCATCCGGGTCTCGTCCTCCACCACCAGTACGCGCATGCGTCTCAGCATGTCACGGGGGGTGTCACGGTTCCTGAAGGTGCTTTCAGGCTCTTTCAGCGGATCTTCAGAGGGCGGGTCGGACGCTTCGGGGGTCGCCCCACGTCCGCCCTACCGCGAGGTGAGCCCCGTGACCCTGACCCTGACCCGCGCACCCCGCGCCACGGTCGCACCCCAGTCCCAGCTCCAGTCCCAGCTGCGGACCCGGCCCGGATCCCGTCCGCTGCCCGAGCCGCCGCGGCGGGGCCGGACCGCCCTGCTGCCCTGGGCGCTCGCCGCCGTGCTGTTCGCCGCCTACACCGCGCTGTCCGTCTCCCGCCACCTGCACCTGCGGACGTCCGGCTTCGACCTGGGGATCTTCGAGCAGGCCGTGCGCGGCTACGCCGAGGGCCGCGCGCCGGTCTCCGAGCTGAAGGGGCCGGGCTTCCACCTGCTCGGGGACCACTTCCACCCGATCCTGGCCACCCTCGCACCACTCTACCGGGCCTTCCCCTCCCCGCTGACCCTGCTGGTCGCCCAGGCGGCGCTGCTCGCCGTGTCCGCCGTCCCGGTGACCAGGGTGGCTGCGCGGGCGGCCGGTCCGTGGGCGGGCGCGGGCATCGGCGTCGGGTACGGCCTGTCGGTCGGCCTGCAGCAGACGGTGGCCTTCGACTTCCACGAAATCGCCTTCGCCGTACCGCTGTTGGCCTTCGCCCTGGAGCGGCTGACGCTGCGGAGGTGGCGTGCGGCCGCGTGGTGCGCGCTGCCGTTGCTGCTCGTGAAGGAGGACCTGGCGGCGACGGTCGTGGCCGTCGGCTGCTACCTGTTCTGGCACGGTCGCCGCCGACTCGGCGCGGGCGTCGTCGCGCTCGCCGCCGCCACCGTGGCGCTGGTGGTGCTGGTCGTCATCCCGGCCCTCAATCCCGACGGCGTCTACACCTACCTCTCCAACGTGGACGGCCCGGCCGGCGACCCCGTGACCAGGCTGCTCCTGCCCGCCCAGAAGTGGGGGACCGTCGCCGTGCTGCTGGCCCCCACCGCGTTCCTGGCGCTGCGCTCCCCACTGGTCCTGCTCGCCCTGCCGACGCTGGGCTGGCGGTTCTGGTCCACCAACCCCGCCTACTGGGGGACGGGCTTCCACTACGGCGCCGTCCTGATGCCGATCGTCTTCCTCGCCTTCGCCGACGCCCTGGCCCGGCTCCGCGCGCGGCACGGCCTGCGGCGGTGGACGGCCTGCGGCCTCGTGGCCGTCGGGCTCGCGGTGACGGTCGCCGCCCTGCCCTTCCGCCCCCTCGCCGAGCTGGCCCGGCCCGCCACCTGGCAGCGCGACGCGACGGCCGACGCCGTGCGCGGGGTGCTGCGGGTGATCCCGGACGGTGCGCAGGTGGCTGCCGCCAACGGCATCGCACCCCAACTCACCGACCGCACCCGGGTTTTCCTCTTCCCGTACTACCCCGGAGGCTCGGGTGTGAAGCCCGACTGGGTCGCGGCCCCCGACCACCCGCGGGACGGCCTCTTCCCCGCTGGCCAGGAGGCCGAAGCCCTTCGCGCCCTCCCCGCCGCCGGCTACCGTCCCGTCGCGAGTGCCGGCGGCGTCACCGTCTACCACCTCGGTGTGCGGGAATGACAAGGCGGCCCAGCGGCCCTGTCGGCCCTGTCGGCACTGCCGGCACTGCCGGCACTGCCGATGGGGCCGGGGAGGCCGGGGAGGCCGGTCACGGTGCCCGGACCGGCCCACGCCCTACCTCCTTCTCCCGGAACTGCTGCGGCTGAGTGACAAAAGGAGGGCTCCCCCGAGATGTTCACGATATGACGAGTCGACTCCTCTTAACTTCTTCCGAGATTCGGATGCGTCGCCCAACAGGCGGTCCAGCGCGTTCGCCACCCATGGAGGTCGTTGGATGAATCGTCGTCCCCGGGTCGCAGCGTCGCTGGCGGGTGCGGTAATCGCCCTGGCGTCTCCGTTGGCGGACGTCGCTGCGCAGGCGTCCGCACGGCATGCGTTCGGCTCCATGTGGCTCCAGGACGGGGATGGGGAGGGGGAGGGGCGACACCATGACCACAATCCCTTGCGTGACTGCCACAGTTCCCGCCGTGTCGTACTCATCGACCAGAACTTCAGAATCATCCTGAAGAACGGCCGGTACGGGCCGGAGGCTCTCGTTCTCCAGGGGGACGCGTCATCCTCACCCTCGTCGCCGGCAGCACCGTGGGACAGCTTCAATGTTTCAACGTATTTGGACGTGAACTACCCCACCCAGACCAGCAACCAGTACGAGTGGCAGATTCGTGACTTCTTCAGGGAGCACCCGCTCTTCGTGGTGAAGGCATTCGACCGCCACGAGCGAGTTTTCTCCTTCCCGGCTGCCCACTGCATCGACAGGCACGACGACGGTGACCGCGGTGACGGCGCTCCTCCGTACGGGGGTGGAACTGCCGACGGGAGCGGCGCGTCCGGCTCCCCGTCGCCCCAAGCAGGGGACAATCCCCAAGGCGGCCAGCCTGGGCCGGAGACTCCCAGCTCCGGGGCCACCATCCCCCCTCCTCCGCGCGATGCTGCGGCTGAAGGCAGGAACAACCGTCTGCTGAGCGCGAAGCACATCGGGATCGCGGTCGGCGGTTTGCTGGTGGTTCTGGGAATGCTGGCCACGGCATGGCTCCGGCGTCGTTCTGACACGTGACAGTCGGCCGGAAGAGGAACCGGCGGCGCTGAGGACGTGTCGAAAGCAAGAAGATGACATCGAAACCGGGGCGGTTGAACGGCGCCGGGATGAGCCCGGCGGGTTCCCGTCCATTGGTCAGGCGGTGTCCGGCACGGAGGCGGCGCGAGTCCGGTCTGTGGCCGCCGCCCCGCAGTCGCCGGTGCTGGGGGCCTGGACCGGCAGCAGAAGGCGGTTTGGGTGACGGCCCCGGGAGACAGCGCCACCTTGTGCTCCCCCTGGAAACCGAGCCGTTCCGCTGAGCCATGGGGTGGTTCACGCCGTGCCCCGCCCGGGCCTGTGGGGTCGGCGGGGCACGGCGTGCGGTGCTCAGCGGTCGTCGCCGAGTTCCTGGTGCATCTGCGGCTGGTCGTCCTGGTCGTGGGTGAGCGCGAACTTCTGGATCTCGTTGAACGTCTTGGAGGCCATGCCGAGGACGTCCTTGTAGGGGTTGACTCCGGTGGTCTTCTGGACGGAACCGCCGAGGAGCCCGCCGCCCAGGCCGCTGACCACGCCGTGGCCGGCGGCGAGCGGACCGGAGGCGAGGTCGAGGACGCCCTTGGGCACGCCGGCCATGTCGGCGTACTCGTCGGTGAGCGCGTGCCGGACCAGGGCCATGAGCGCGTCGTGCGTGGGGCCGGGGTAGAACTGCTTGTAGAAGTCGACGGCCTGCTGCGTCATGAAGACGCCGTCCTCGGTCTTCTTCCACTCGTCGTTGCGCGCCTGGTTCCAGATGCGCGTGACCAGGTCGGCGTCCTTGGGCAGTTGCCACCGCTCGGGAGTGCCGAGGTAGTGGTTGACGTAGTGCCAGGCACACATGAACCCGTGGGCGTCTTCCTTGGAGACGTCGATGCCGAGGTTCTTCATCGCCTCCAGGATCTGCACGCTGAACACGCAGGAGGCGCCGGTGGTGTATTTGATCGACACCGGCTCGCCCCACTTGGCGTAGTCCCACGTGCCGCTCTTCTTGTGCAACTGCCGTACGGAGGCGTGGACCAGGCGGACCTTGGTGACGTTCGCCGCGAGGGTGCCGTCGCGCAGGGCGTTCTTGTTGCCCATGTCGAGGAACAGCCGGGACGACTGCGACAGGCGCCGGCCCGGGCCCTTGACGCCGCCGAGCCGCCCGGTCGAGCGGAGCGTGAACGCGCCGGTGGGGGAGAGGTAGGTACCGATCAGGCCGACGGTGCCCTGGAGCATGGTCACTTCGCCGTGGTGGTGGCCGAAGAAGCCCTCCGCGGCGTCGACGTCCGCCTCCGACCAGTCCGGCGGCGGCGCCGCGGCCTCCCGCAGGAAGTCCGCCAGCCGCTGGGGCAGTTGGGAGAGGTCCTGACCGGGCTTGAGCGTCCCGATGGTGCGGAAGAGGGCGTTGACGCCGTCGATTTCCTTGTGGTCGATCAGATCGGAGACGAGCTGATCGGCCTGCGGGTCACCTGCCTGGCCCGCGGCCTCCAGCTCTTGCGTCGCGTTCTGAGTCGTCAAAGCCACAGAAGGGCTCCTTCCTTCGCTGAGGGGGGAAGCCGCCGGTCGGCACGTGCCGGGAACCGTGGTCGACATGGCGTCCCGGGCAGATGGATCAGCGAGCAGCGGCATGCTTCCGACCCTGGCGGAACGTCGTACCTCAGCTGAGCGAAAAAACGTTTCGCCCTCCCCCGAACGAGTGAAGGGCACCACGGTGGACCTGTCCGGCCACGGCACGAGGCGCGGTGGCGGGCCGTCTGTCGTGCTACCGGGACGCCGCCACGACACTGTCCCGCAGCACCTCGATGGCGGGCGTCCACGTGTCCACTCCGTCCAGGGCGTGCAGCCAGTGCCCTGTGGGGTTGGTGGACAGCGGCTGGGGCCGGGTGCCGTATCCGCGTCGGGGCTCGTGGCGTGGCCCGGGGTGTAGTTCTGGGCGTGCTCCCGGTCCCGTCGTCCGCCTACCGCCCTGCGGATCGGCCTGTACCCGGCCGGGCTGCGGGCCGAGATCGCGGCGAACGCTCCGGCGTCCGAGCCCGGGCCCGCCAGGGAAGCCGCTGGGTGAGGGCCTGCCCGGCGGCCCGGAAGGTTCGTACGCCCCACTACCTTCTCTGACCATGAACATGGGGGAGCGGCTTGTCGCCGCAGCAACAGTGATCGTCGCGCTCGGGGGAGCAGCGGCCCGCACGTCGAGCGGGGCGCCGGCGACGGCCGCCGCGCCCGTGTCGGCCTCGGCGTCGCCTGTTGCGGGCACCCCGGAGTGGGCCGCGAAGTGGCTCGGCGACCCCGAGGGGAGCCGCAGCGCCTCCCGGGTCGTCGGCTGCTGCGCCCGGCTCGCCATCGTCCAGAGCGGCGGGCGTCAGGGCGACGCGGCTCTGTGCGATGCGGCTTTGTGTGACGCCGAGTGGGCGAAGTCCGCCCCGGCCCGGAAGGTGGTGCTGGACCGCGACGGCTTCGACGAGGGCTGCCAGGTCGCTAGCTAGTACAGGTCCGAGCTGCGGATCGTCGCCCAGCTGATGCTCCGGCCGCCGCTGGGGTTGACGAAGACGACCTTGAGGCCGCCGAGGGCGGAGACCTGAAGGCTGGCCTTCTGCAAGGAGCTGGACTTGAAGGTGTTGGCGGACCAGCAGAGGCGGCTGTTGGCGTCGTAGACGACGAAGTTCCCGTCGCCTTGCATGATCGCCTTGTAGCCGCAGCCCCAGGTGTTGGCCTGCCACACGGGGTGGACGAGACTTGCCTCCTGGTAGGCCCGGTAGAGGACGAGGTTGCCGTCGTTCTGCAGGATCAGCTGGGTGTCTCCCGCTTCGATGTGGCCGCCGCGGTAGAGGATGCCGGGCTCGTCCAAGTCCGCGGTGGGCAGGTCGTAGGCTTGCGCGGTCCCTGCCGACGCCACCGTCCCGACCAGTGCCAGCATGCCGGCCGCCATCCCGAGGCCCATGTGCCGCAGCGTCTTCGTTGTCTTCATTTCCCCGTGTGCCTTTCTCATCTGTTCGCGCCCGTGAACGCGTGGGGCGCCCTGTGCAGGAAGGATCATGCGCGAAGGCAGTAAACAAACGATCAACGCCCACGTGGACCGGCGTCAGCCGAGGCCGGCCACCGAACGCGTCGAGCCGGCGTCAGGCGGGGCGTGCGTCGGCCGGTAGGGAGTCCGGGCGGCTCGACGACCTGGGGTGCGAACGCGGCACAACTGTCCGACCGCCGCGTACGACCGGGTGCCGACCAGGGCTTCCGGCGCAGCGATCCGCACCACGTGAAGCACGGCTGGCACCTTCCACGACGGTGCCGCATCAGCCAGGCCCGCAGGCTCCGTCCGTTCGATCGCCGTACCAGGCTGATGAACGGGTGACTTGACGACAGACAGCGACGGGACGGCCCGCTGCTCGTGCCCCCGCACCGGATGGTGGGGTCCGCCCCGTCGGCGCCACGTGGACGACCAGCGTACGGCTCGGGCATTTCCAGCTTCCCTGCCCGGACATGCCAACCTCGATCGGTTGTCCATCGATTGTCTGCTCGCGACCGGTGGGCTGTGGGCACCGGCTTGTGGACCGCCCCGGTTGTGCGGTCGGTGCCCGGCGGCCGGTTTCCGAGAGTTGCAGAGGAGTGCATTCATGACGAGCTCGTCCCTGTCCGTACGGCGCAGCCGGTTGGGTGGTGCCGCCCGCTGGATCGTCCCCCTGGCCATGGTCGGCGCGCTGGGAGCCCAGGGTGTTCCGGCCTTGGCCGCCGAAGGGCCCGCCGCCCCGTCCGTCCAGCAGCCGCATCAGCCGGCGCCTGAGGGATTCGCCTCCTGGGACGATCTGTTCGCCCTGCAGCGGAGTATGAATGCCACGGTGCGCCATGTGGAGCGTTTGGCGGCGCTGGAGACGGTGAACGGGTATGCCGGGGCGGTGGCCTCGCCGCAGGCGCGCAGGGTTGAGATCTTCTGGAAGGGTGAGGTGCCGGCCCCGGTCAGGGAGTTCACCGAGCGGAGCAAGATCCCGGTCGATGTCAAGCCGGCGCCCTACAGCAAGGCCGAGCTCGAAGACGCGGCGAAGCCGGTGATGGAGCAGATGGGCCGTTCGTTCGGCAGCGGCCGCGTCACCGAGGTCGCTGTCCCTGTGGACGGCACGGGCCTGCAGGTGCAGGTGGCTGGACTCGGGCCGGCCGGTTTCGCGGCTGCGGGGCCGCAGGCGAAGCCGCAGGTCCTCTCCGACGTGAAGGTGCCGGTCACGGTGGAGGTTGTCCCTGATCCCGCCCGGCCGCTGGAGGGCCGTTGGGACGACCAGTCCGCCGCCGGCGCGTACATGCGCGACCGCAAGGGGCCGTTCGGGGCGGGGCTGTGTTCGACGGCGTTCACGAGTACCAACGGGAGGGCGTTCACAGCGCGCCACTGCTTCCCCGACGAGAACAGGAAAGACGTATACGACGGGTGGGGCGGGTGGTTCGCGAACCTGGACTCGGCTGAGGTCAGCCACCGGAACACCACGGTGGACGTGGCGCTCGTGAAGGCCAACGACGCCAACTTCTTCAAGCCGACTGTGTGGCGGGGCGCCAGTACAAACAGTAGCGGCTCCCAAGGACAGACGAAGTCCGCGGTGGTCGGCGCCGACAGTCCGGTGGTGGGCAACATCGTGATCACCTCCGGGGCCAGTTCCGGCGAGCTGGGGGGGATCCAGGTCAAGCGCAAGGTTCTCCAGTACGAGGCCCAGGACGGCAATGGCAACAGCAAGCTGTTCGGGCCTGCGTGGAGCGCGAAGCAGCAGTCGAACGGCCCGGCGGCCGGAAGGGGAGACAGCGGCGGGCCGGTGTTCGTCCCCGCGCCTGAGGGCGTCACGGCGGTCGGGATCATTTCGGCAGGTGACCAGCCGGTCTCCTGCCCCGAAGGGGGCGGCCGGTTCTGCGGGAGCGTCCTGAAGTTCGTCGACATCGCGGACGCGTCGGGCCTGCTCGAGGCACCCATTGAGTACCAGACGTCCGGCGGGGAGGCCGCAGCCCAATTCTCGCCCTCGGTCCGGGATTCCGGCAGCGAGTTGCCGTCCAGCGGCGTCCATGAGGAACTCATGTCGGCGAACAACGGATTCGAAGCCGATCTCGAAGGCGGCAGCACCGCCCCGGGTACCGAGGTCCAGGCCGCCCGGGGCGAAGCGGAGAATCCCAACAACGAATGGGTCTTCTGGGACAAGGGCAACGGTATGTGGCAGATCGAGACGGCCTACGGTGGCGGCATGGTCATCGACCACAACCCGGATACGCACCGGACCCATCTCGCCCAGGCCCAGGACGGCAACAACAACCAGCTCTGGTCGTTCCAGGGCGTGGGCGACGGCTGGAACCAGCTCGTGAACGCGGCAGGCGGCTGCCTCACCGCTGACCGGGAGGGCGACGGGCTGGGCGTGTGGGCCTGCGACTCCAACAACGCCGGCCAGAAATGGCGAGTCGGCTGACAGCGTTCGTAGCAGTACGGCTTCAGGGGTGGCGGGCCCGAGATGCCTGCCACCCCCGTGGTGCCTCTCGCGGCCTCGGGTAGGCCCCGGGGCGCCGATCGAGCGGATCTCGGCCCGGCGTGCGAGGCGGCGGTCCGCCGCGCCGGGCGCAAGGCTGGTGAGCCTGTCGGCAGGGTGCGGTCCCGTGGGGCGGAGGCTGAGGCTGAGGCCGCGAGGCTGAACTACGAGCGGAAGCGCATGGAACTGCCTGTCTTCGCCTGGCTACAATCCCAACTCGGCACGACTCGGCACCGCCACCCCCGCCGACGACCTCACCAGCCGGTACAACCGCCTCGGCGCTGCCCGCGCCGTCGCGACCGACGTCCTGGCCGAACGCCGCGCTGGGCTGCTCGCCGACCCGCTGCGCCGCGTCATGGACGGCGTCGTCACCGTGGACCGCACGGCCAACTTGACCGGCGTCGAACGTCAACTCGCCCAGCTCCAGACCGCCCTGGGGCCGGACGAGGCCGCGCCCGGCGACGGCATCACCCCCCACCTCGACACCGGCACCCTCGTACCTGCGCGCCGCAGCCGATGAAGCGCCCCACCGACACCACCACGGACGAGCCGGACGACGCGGACGTTACTGGCGGACTCGACACCGCGTGGCAGCAGTTGGCCGCCGCCCAGGCCGCCGTCCTCCTACGCGTCGGTGCCGGTCCTGGATGAAGGCCGGCGCGGTCTCGTTCGCCGCTCTCGTGTGAGGCGTGCCGGAGTTGTGCCGCCCATCTCCGGGGCGACCAGGCCGTGCAGGGTGAGGTCGTCCGCCCCGTACGGCCCTGTGCGTGGGCCGTACGGTTGGGCGGAGCTGTGGGCCGGTTGCCGGACGCCGGTCAGGTGTCGGTTGCGGGTTCCTGGTCGTGCGGGGTGCGGCGGAGTTGTTCGTTGAGGCGCAGGGCTTCTTCGAGTTGGTCTTCGAGGATGATGATGCGGCAGGCGGCTTCGATGGGGGTGC